>JADFQA010000058.1 GCA_022562055.1 Acidobacteriota bacterium
CAGACTGGTTTGGGTTCCGGGGTGTAACGGTTGACGGCGGATGATCAACCGTGTCCCCTCGGGCCAGCCGGTCAGGTCGACAAGGTCGGTGACTTCACACACCGACGAAGTCAACCCGCCTGAGGTCACGGTTTCGTCGAGTTCGCTTTTCTGGTCGAGTGCTACCTCCCACCGATCCGGGTCCACGTTTGCGGTCGCGATTGCGGCTGAGACAGCGCTTTGGCGGCGGGCAACGACGTGGAACCCGATGTTACGGGCCCGTAATTCTTTGACGAATGCTTTGGTTCCACCCGCAGAATCAGAACGCACCACCACTGAGCGTTGCACCAGATCGGGATTGTCGCCTTCACAGTGGCCGGCTTGAACGTGTGTGGGGAGCTGGGAGACACCGTCGTCGAGGACCCGCAACAGGTCAGCAACGTCGTTCGCCGCAGCGTTGCCTGGACGCAGCTCACCGGCAAGGGCTTCACCGGTAGCATCAGCAAAACAGAACAACGGATGGAACCCGAACCCTCCCTTGAAATGTGGAGCAGTGCCCTGTTTGTTCTCGGAATGGATCTCCACCAAAGACGCGTCAAGATCCAGAATCACCGGCCCGTCACCACCGACCACCCCAAGACGGTTCCACACCTCAGAGCGGACCTTGCCCATAGCAACACGGGCCCGCACGACCGTGTCTGCATCGAGAGATTGAGTGAACGTGCGATACAACGTTGTATCGGAACACACCGAAGCGAAGAGACGGTCGCAAGATGCCAACATCTCAATATCGGTGCATGCTTCGCCGCCGCCGGCAAGCATCAACATTGCCTGGGTCAACACCCGTCCCCGGTCATGGAGCGGGATCCCGGGACCGTCCCAACCCACTGCTTGGGAGAGGGCCTCGCCGACGCCGAGACGGTCAGCAAACATGCCCAAAGCATGTAACCCGACATGACCCACCACCTGGGTTCCACCCGATTCCACGGCCACGTTACGCGTGCTGTTAGCGTTCATCTGCGAGATGCCCTTCTGTTTTGGAAAACTGATGTCTTCACAACCTCAGTATCCCTTACCAGAAGGGCGTTTTCGCGTACCTCGACATCTCAACCACCCAACCCACGTGAAGAATCGGGGCTAGTCACAAGGTACTCGCATAATTCGTAGCTGAGGTGCTTAGGTAGGGTGATCTCAAGGGTCGTTGATGCGGTCGAAGAGTCGTTGTTTACGGCACCACGAGGGCGGTCTTCATGAGGGTTTCGAATTCGCGCCAGAGGGCGATGACGGCGTAGTCATATGCCCATGATATCTCTCTCTTCCCAGTTTGGTCTTGCATTCCTCAGTAAATTCAGCGATTGCGGCAGACTACTCGCAGAGCCGCTGTGGTGCCTTGTTGATGCTGGTCTGCCCCCGGTTTGGTGGAGTCGGGATACTTGAATCGGTTGTGCCTTAGACCCATGAGGAGGGTCTACTCACGGACGGAGTTGACTCTCCGTTGGTGTGTCGTCTCGACTCTGCTGTGGGGCGGCCCTCATGAAGACTCTATCCCCATCCTCCGTCGTGGTGACGAAGCCGAGCCGACCGTAGAGCGTGTGGGCAGGGTTGACCTTGAAGACGTGAAGCGAGACGGTTCTTCCTGTCGTCGCGGCGTCTGCCAATACTCGTCGTAGGACTGCCGTTCCAATCCCACGGTTCTGATGGTCGGGGTGGACCTCGATGCGGGTCACGCCGACGTCGTGTTCCCCGAACTTGATGACGAGAGTGTCGGTTGGGTGGAGCCAGCGATCGAAGAACTCCCACTGGACCGCATCGTCCCAGGGGCCAAATAGTTCCTCGACGTAGGGACCCATCGAGGCCTTGTGCAGTTCAAACAGGAACTCCCTGTCTTCTCCAACTGCTGGTCGGAGCGACACCTCACTGGACATGCGATCAGAGCAGTGAGCCCTCAAGCCTCCCGTCCTGCCTTCGCGCCTGCGGTGCTCGTCTTCTCCTTGTCCGCCGCAACGAGTACCCGATCTGCTTAACAACACGTCCGCCGCTGAACCACCCATGCAGCCACCTCGGCGTGCGACAGGCACACCTCAGCGCGGGACACCGCAAATCGGCGCTACTCCAACGAAATCTTAGGGAACGGGCCCATAACCAACGGTCTAGAATTGATGCCATACGCGAGGAGACATTCGATGGTGAAGTCCAAGCATGATCAGACGGCCGAGAGGCTAGCCAAGAAGGAAGGCACGGAATACAACCGCGGGCAGGGTGTCGACGTCCAGGGCAACCGACGCGTTATCGAGGTCGAGACGGAAGCGACTGTCCGAGATGGGCTGCGGCAACTCCAGGGGCATCAGAAGCCGGTTTACATCGCCGGCGCGGACGCACAGGCAACTCAAGCAGCACTCGAGGCGACTGAAGGAACGACCGTCGGGGTGATGGACGACAAGGGAAACATCGTCAAGTCGTCCTCCCGTAAGAAGAGGCGCTAGAGGGGAAGTCCCGAAGACTTGAGTCGTTGACCTCTGTGGCTCCGGTGAGGCGCTTGACCCTCGGAACTCGTCCTGCCGACGTAACCGGCCATGTCGGAATGGATGGGCGGATCTTGGTGGCACCCCGGTGGGCGCCCCGAGGCTGATCGAGCCGGTGACAACGCCGTACCCTGAGCCGGGAGCTTCGATCCCCGATCGCAGCTCGAACTTCGGTCCCTCCCCAGTCATCATCGACCGGGCAACGACTAATGACGGGTATCTCCTTCAGGAGGTGGGGAAATTCAGTGAGCAGGTCTGGGGAGTTTCAACGAGCGTGGTCAAGGCCGTCGTTCGAAATCTTCCGAGAGGCTGTCACAATACTGTCATCGTCTCGGAGGACTTCGCGCGCTGACTCTCCGTCGTGTAACATGAACGCCGTCACGTATGCCAACGCTTGTCCCTGTCCAGGCGCGCGCTCGGCAACCTCGCTTAGCGTCACACCGCCGAGGGAGTGACCAACGAGTATCGCTGGTTCCGCGAAACCGTCGAGTACCTGTAACACATCGCCGGTGAACGCATCGAGACTGACATCCTCGGCAGCCATCTCATTGTTTGGCCTTCCGGGCAGATCGATTGCCAGAGGTCGGTGACCCCCAGCGCTCAAATGCGGGTGGACCTTATCCCAGCACCAACTTCCCATCCAGGCACCGTGGATCAGAATGATGGGCGCCATTGCGACTCTCTCGAGGTTGCGTTAGTAGCCTAGTCGCGACCGGAAAGTGGTTCCTGGGATTCCTGGCGACTCTCGAGTATGGAACGATGGGCGACAGGGCGAAGGAATGGTCACGAGAGAAGCTGGAGCTCCCATCGCGTCTGATCTCGCAGCGCCCACGGAGAGTGGCTAGTTCTCGAGGGCCCATCCGACGGTGTTGCTGTGGCGGCTGAAGCCAGACTGAAGCCCAACGACCTGACACAGCCTGACACCGGGCAGCACTCGTTGACATGCGGACCATGTCGTGAGGACGTTGACTATCGTTAACGAGCGGTGTTCAACGGTACTGGAAGAGGTATCGACGGGCTCATAACCCGAAGGTCGCGGGTTCAAATCCCGCCCCCGCTACGAAGAGAACCCTTGGTATTACTACAGATACCGAGGGTTTTCTCGAGTGTTGGGGTGGCGGGAAAGCGGTTACGCACGGGTACCGGAACTTGACAAATCACGTTTGGCAGTATGTCTCTCACACTCACGTAGGTATCGATCAGTTCTTGGTTGAGATCTGATAGGAACGATGTGCCCTGTGGATTGAGGGTGAGGTAGACGGAGCCTCCGCCGAGAAACGGCTCGTGGTAGTTCTTGAATCCGTCCTTGGGAAGCAGCGGAGTAAGTTGTCTTGCCAACCATGTCTTGCCACCTGCCCAGCGGAGGAAAGGTTTCGGCTTAGGTTGTGTGACATCGGGTCCGCGAATCGCCATCTGGGTTCAGCATAGACAATGGGTTGTCGCGTGGGTGCTCATGGTGTGATCCGATGTCCGAGCCACAGAGTGGTCGGAGTCCTTTCGGTACGAGCCGGGCGAGTGATTCGAGCGGTTGTCACGAAGACTTCTCCGTTGCGTGAGTGAACGGATGGGTAGCTCCACAGCGACGTATCGTGGGCCGAGGAGACCGCTACCGCTTCCCCGCGTCGTATCCGAAGGAGACTGATGACATGAAGGAACTCGTATCACTCATCGACATCACCGAGGACTCGGACATCGAGGCTGTCATCGATCAGCTCATGGACGAGCAGGAGCAGTTCATCGCCGCGAACGCAGAAGCAATAGCGGAGGACACCACCGGTGGAGTCGAGCAGGACGAGGATTCAACCGGTTCACAATCGACCGCGGAAGGGGAGACGCGATGAGGAAACTCGTTTTACGTACAACCAGAGGACTCAATCGACGACCTCGTAGACATGGCAATGAGCGCGATCCACGGTGACCAGCCATCGCCTGAAGACAACGGTGAGGACTTCGACGAGGACGATGTTGAGAGCAGTCCCAGCGCCGATCCCGACGAGGAATCGGAGTAGCGGTCCGCAGGGGGCGCATATGTGCCGACAGGGGTATCCATGTAACCGGAGTAACCTGGGGTGGTGGGTCACCCTCGCGCTGGCGTGCATTACCCGAGGTCGGTAGGCGAGTTTCAGGCCTGGTTCCGGACGGATGCGGACTGCTTGGACTACCTGGAGTGGTTGCGCTGGCCCGCCGGCTTCGTCTGCCTCGACTGTGGCCACGGCGGGGGGTGGCGGCTGGGGGATGGACGGTTTATGTGTGCCGTCTGCGGTAACCACGATCCGAACTCGGCAGAGCGCATAACCAGCAATGTTCGACTGCTCAGCCGCCTATAAGTGTCGCTTTGTACGGCCCGAGCCGGTATAGAAACGGCTGTCTTGTGGCCTCACGCCACGAGACAAGCCGCCCGCTGTGACACCTCAGGGAACTGCCGCTGTGTGGGAACCACCAGAGCGGCGAGCCCGGCTAGCGCCAAGAAAAGCGCCAACCAACGCCAGAACGGCTCCGAGTAACGGTTGGAAGAGAAAAAACAGGGCACCGATAGCGGCTCCTGCGGCCGCCCTGACGGCAACCCACTTTCGATTCATCGGGTCCTCTTCTCGACCGGCGAGAGTTCCCACAACACCACCGAGGACGATGAGAGAGATGCCGCCGACCCCCAGCAGCAGGTCTAGGTCGGGGCCGACTGGAACCGACAAAACAAGCAGCACCAGGCCGGGCAGCGTCCCCAGCACGGCCCACCCGACCACCCGTTTCCAATTCATAGCACTCCCGTGGGGTTCGTTTTTGGCACCCGAGCTTAGCCAGATGAGAACCTAACAGCTAAAGCGCCACCAGATCGGAGACACCGCCCATAACCGGCTGGGTGGTCTGGCGAGAACGCATTGCCAACTCGATGACCAATGATACTGCGGGCTGATGATCGCGTCGGATTGCGCATTCATGCAGAAATCAGTGACCTGAGATGGGACCCATCGAATGTCGCTACCCGGTCGCGCCGTGGCCGAAATACGAGATCGTGGAACCACTTCTTCGAATGCGTCGCGTAGAGTTTCCATGTGGACAACGATCTCCTTCTCGACATGCCGTGGCCTGCGGACCTTGACCCAGCCACAGTGCGCTTCAAGGGACGCTCGGAGACCGTCCTTCGCCGTCGAGGGTTGTACGACGATTGGTCGCTCTTCAGCGAACTGACGGAGGGTGAAGTTTCGTCGTGGTGGAACGCCGGGCCGGTGACCATCAAGGACATCCGAACCACGGGCAACGAAGCGATACGACGCCACCACGACACTGTTGATCTGCGCCACAGGATCGACACCGATCTCGCTGCGGTTGCTTTGGAGCCGTGGGCACCGCACATCTGGCACTGGGACCCGAGGTTCGCGATGTTCGTTCCGAAGGGTGATTCCACGGTTTGCGACATGTCAACTTCCGGTACCCGTGTTCGGGTCGGTGGAGGACAGGCAGTGACGGAAGCTACGAACCCGGCGGTGAGGTCGCCGGAGGAGCAATCGATCGTTGGCCTACACCGGGGGTTCGTCCGGATCATCGGACTGCACGGCACGCTCGTGGGAAGGTCGACCCCGGCGACTCCACCAAGGACCCCGCCACGACGAGCGACTCTGGGACCTCAGCATCGAGATGACCGGAGTCGACCCCGCGATCCGAACCGGGCAGTCCAGGCAATCCCTCCGACGTTGAGACGACTGCCCGCGGACGCTGCCGAGTATTGCCTCGACGAGCGAGCTCTCCTGAACCGGGAGTGGCGAACCCATGCACCAGATCCTCTTGGTTGAGTGGCTGGTTCCGGGTCCCACCCGACCTCGAGGCTAGCGATCACACGTTCAGCGCATCGATCTTCTGTCGGGCCGCGAGTGCCAGGGCACCGGGCTCGACTGTCATGTGCTCCAGTGCCCTCACGACTGTGCCCGCTTCCATCTCAGCGGCGACCATCACGATGTACGCCCCGTAGAGCTGTGACTTCTCCTTCTGAACGAGCTTGACAGCACGCCGGAACACCTGCTGGGCGGATCCCTTGCTCCGGAACACTCCTTTGCGTTTGTTCGGACGCGGGATACGGTCCGAGAGAAGCTCGTCGGGTACCGCAATGCCGACTGAGCACAGTGCATGCTCGTGTTGGGCAGCGACTGCTTCTCTGAAGCCGAGCGGATTGGCACCAACCCGCGCGAAGGCACTAGCGGCGGAGCCGAGTGCCGCGAGGACGAGGTGTTCGGCTCCCGGTTCGGGCTCTCCCATGGCGAGGGCTTCGCGCTCGGCTGCGGGGAAAAGGATATTCATGTTCTTGATGTCGGCAAAGGAATATCGTGGGCTCACGACCGTCTCGTTCTGGCTCGGGGGTTGTTGACACGATGGAGCAATGGCCGGACCACGCAGCTACAGGGATGGGATGAAAGAGGCCCTCGGATTCCTCTCCCAAGGGGGCATCGCTACTTTCCCGAATGCACCGAGCCGGTCCGGGTCATGCCGGTGGAGGGGAGCTTCAGGTCGTAGGGGGCTTCGAGATGAAGTGGCCTCAGTCGGCCGACGCGTTTGCGCAGGGCCCGGTCACACCGGTCGCTGGGATGCGGTCTTGAGGCCATCGATGATCAGGTCGAGACCGAACTCGAACGACGCGCCGAAGCTGTAGCCGGGTTGCATCACATGCTCAGTGGCGAACTCGAAGAGGCGCGGATATCTTTTGGCATCCAGTGCACCGGTCATCTCCTCCGCCACCTCCTGGACTTCTTCACCCCCGCTTGCGGGGAGCGAAGCCTCCTCAAGTGCGAAGCCGTAGAGGAAGCTGTCGAGAATGGCGTAGGCGTGTGCGGTCATCTGGAGCGACAGGCCACCGCGACGCAGGCAGTCGAGGACGGCGTCGTGGTGCTGCAGCGTGGCAGGGCCGGGCGACGTTCGGGACGCCATGTACGGTGGCGCCCAAGGGTGCCGCTTCAGGACCTCCCGGGTCGAGACGCAGCGGAGACGGATCGCGTGCGTCCACTCCTTGTCGGTTGGTGGAAGAGCGATCTGCGCGTACACCGCATCGACCATGGCGTCGATAATCGCCTCCTTGTTGGGGAAGTAGTAGTAGATCGTCATCGGCCCGACTCTCAGCGCGGACGCGAGCCGTCGGATCGTGAACGCACCCATACCGACGTCGTCCGCGAGGAGGAGTGCGCCCTCCACAATGCGGTCACTGTTGAGTCTCGAACGTTTCATGGTCGTCGGCACGCTGATCACCTCTTGACTGATAGTACTAAGTACGATAGCCTACTCTCCTGATTCGTACTAAGTACGACTATGAAGTGAAAGGAATCAACAATGCGGACGACAACACCCTCAACGGCAGAGATCCCCGCCGAGACCTCTGCGCCACTCACGGCGGAGATCATTAGCGAAATAGGCTACGAAACCGATTCAGCGCGCGGTACGGGTGTGACATCGGGCGACGCCCTCCGATTCGGCCGCGTGTTCGGCGCACTCGTGTTGGCGGCGTTCATCCTCTACGGGGTGGGAAGCAGCCTCGCGGACCAACCGATCGGTCTCGTCCTGGTTGGAATCAACTCCGTAGCGGTTGCGCTCATCGGCGGAATCGGTTTCCGGTTGCTCCGCTCAAGCCAGCGCAGAGTCGGCGGGACCTACCTCGTTTCCCGGTTGGCTGAGGCCATCCTCCTGTTCGTCGGCGTGGCCTTCGCTACATCGGTCGCATCTCCGGAGTTCGACCAAACCGCGTACCTGCTCGCGATGATCGCACTGGGAGTGGGGAGTGTCCCCTTCGTCCTTGCACTCAGGCGCGGGCGATGGCTGCCTGGATGGTTCGCTGTGTGGGGTGCCGTCGGCTATGCAGCGCTTGCAGCGGGCGCCTTGCTCGAGCTGGCGTCGGGCCGTTCGGTTGCAATTGCATTCGCCGTCCCAGGCGGACTCTTCGAGCTAGCCCTCGGCACGTTCCTTATTTCGAGAGGCTTCGGCGATGCGGATGTCCAGTAGTTCCACCCAAGACCGGCAACCGTAGGAGTGGTGGTTGCAATTCCTGTGGCTCGCCCTCTCAGCGGTCTAGGCCGCCGTCATTCTCGCCACGAACGCCCTGGCCTGGCCGCCAGCGCTGTGGATCGCGACCACGCTCGGCTCACTCACGGTCCTCCAACGTCGCCTGGCGGCTGAAGCACGCTATGAGGTACTGCCACGTCGATGACGCATACGTGTTCTTGCAGCAGCCATGTTCTGTCTGGCGGGGCCCTCGACACGCTACATCAGCCTGTGCCGGTCACCACTCCGCCGTCAGTCTCGGAGGTCGAGCTCAAAAGCGCCGAGTGATCTGCCCCGGTACAGACCAGAGGTGCAGAGCGCCGTGGGGGACTCTCACGTAGTCTGGATCGAGGGAGACCATGGAGGAGCGACCGATGTCCGATGAATCCAAGAAGCGAGCGCGGCTCCCTCCGCGATGGTTCGTACGCCTGGCTTGGTCCACACATCGCGATTTGTACCGCACCTCGGGTGGCCGGGTCGGATTGAGGCGTGCGAAGGGCAACCGGTGGGGGATGATGCGCCTCACGACCACCGGGCGCCGCACCGGCCAGGAGCGGAGTGTGATCCCTGGGCATTTCGATGATGGTCCGAACCTGGTCACGATGGCGATGAACGGTTAGGCCGACGGCGAGCCTGCGTGGTGGCTCAATCTCCAAGCGCATCCCCAAGACAGCGCCGATCTCATCGGCGGCCGCCGCACGCTCAGAGGGCGGGCGGCAGAGGGAGAGGAACGAGCGCGACTCTGGGACGACGGCGCGACATCGACACGAACTTGGATGGCTACGCAGCGCTTCGGTCCGCTGAGACCGCCGTTGTGTTCCTGGAGCCATCGTCCGACCCAAACGGATGATGCTTGCGATTCCAGACACCTACCTCATCCACGCACTCCACTGGCAGCGAGACTGGTGCCCAACCGCCTGACACAGCCTGGCACGGGTTGGCAGGCGTTCCGGGTCGTGGTGGCGTGGATCATCGTTGAGCAGCGGGCTCCGATGCTGTTTGGAGCGCACTCGTAGCTCATAACCCGAAGGTCGCGGGTTCAAATCCCGCCCCCGCTACAAACAGAAACCCTTGAGACATTGACGTTCTCAAGGGTTTCGTCGCGTCTGGAATCAGCGCTAAAGACCCCATGTCAAACCTGTGTCAAACGTTTGGAAGCGTAGATTGTGCTGTTCCGGTTCATGATGGTCATTGTGGTTCCGGTTGGTGTGTTCCAGGTTCGGGACGCGGTTCCGGGTGCTGGGCGACGGTGTTCCGGTTCCTGTGTGACACCTTCTGGTTCCATGCTTCTGTGATACGTGACGCGTGTTGGAGGAGGCTGGTGATGGTTCTTGTGGAGTTGGGTGTTGTGGAGCAACGGTTCCAGGCAGTGCTTGAGGTGCTTGGCGGGGCGTCGGTGAGCGATGTTGCTCGCCGGTATGGGGTGGTGCGCCAGACGGTGCATCGGTGGTTACGCAAGTATGCCAAGTCGGGTGTTTCGGGGTTGGCGGATCAGTCGTCGAGGCCGCATTCGTGTCCTCATCAGATGCCAGCTGTGGTTGAGGCGCGGGTGGTTGAGATGCGTCGGGCGCATCCGGGGTGGGGTCCTCGGACGATCCGGTACTGGTTGGGGGACGAGGGTGTTGCGCCGTTACCGTCTCTGTCTTCGATCTATCGGGCGTTGCTGCGTCACAGACTGGTGGATCCCGAGAAGCGTCGGAAGCCCCGTTCGGCGTATCGGCGGTGGGAGCGGTCGAGGTCGATGGAGTTGTGGCAGATGGATGTGATGGGCCGTGTGAAGCTCACGGACGGCTCCGAGGCGAAGGTGGTGACGGGGATTGATGACCATTCGAGGTTCTGTGTCTCCGCGTTGGTTGTGGCACGGGCAACAGCGAAACCGGTGTGTGACGCGTTGGGGTTAGCAATGCGTCGTCACGGGGTTCCGGATCAGATCCTGACTGATAACGGGAAGGTGTTCACCACCAGGTTCGGGCCCGGGTCGGGGGAGGTGCTCTTTGAGCGTATCTGTCGCGAGAACGGCATTCATCACCTGTTGACGGCACCGAGATCACCGACGACGACGGGGAAGGTGGAACGGTTCCACAAGACGATCCGTGGCGAGTTCCTCACCGACAGGGTCTTTGCATCCATTGCGGAGGCGCAGGATGAGTTGGATGGGTGGGTTGAGCGTTACAACACGATCAGGCCGCATCAGGGGATCGGGATGGTGCCCCCTATCCGCCGTTTTGAGCTTGCCGTGGTTGAACCGTTCGAACTGCAAGTGGCAGTCAACGAGACACCCGATGTCGAGCCGGTGGCTGTCAATGGTGGGCGGCGGGTGACTCGTAGGGTCGGGGTCGGGGGTCGGATCAGTCTGGCGGGATTCAAGTATCACGTCGGGCGGTGGCTTGGCGGCGAAACCGTTGATGTGGTCATTGCAGACGGGCTCATCGAGATCTCACATCGTGACGTGTTGATCACCTCCCACGCCCGCCAACATCGGGTCGCTGATGAGCCTGCGGTGTGGCGACGCGAACCGAGAGCCCGCCCGGTGCGGCCCGAGACTGTTGGGGTGCCGGTGACTAGGAAGGTCGACTCGTCAGGGAACGTCAGCTTCGCAGCCACCCCGTATCGGGTCGGGAACGCAATGGTGGGCCGCCAGGTCCAGGTGAGGGTTGTTGGCGACACTGTTGAGATCTCCACAGACGGTCGGATCATCCGCGGGAGTGTCTGGTTGTTTGTGTAAGAGGCTGGGTTCGTGGTGTGTTTCCTTTCTACACGGTTTCGGTTTACAAGTCGAGGGGTATTTGGCCGGGGAAGTAGATCGCGAATTGGTGGAGGGCCCTGGGCCATTCTTTGATCGGGTAGGTCCATTTCTTCTCAGCGTTGCGTAACGCCAGCCACAG
>JADFQA010000059.1 GCA_022562055.1 Acidobacteriota bacterium
GGCGCCCTCAACTACAAGGACGCCATCTTTATGTCGCCACACAAGTTTGTTGGAGGCCCGGGTACACCGGGAGTTCTTGTTGCCCGCAAGGCGCTGTTCGGCAACCGAGTGCCCGCGAACCCGGGGGGCGGCACCGTCGCGTACGTCAACTCAGAGAAACACCGCTACCTCGACGACATCGAACGCCGCGAAGAGGGTGGCACACCGGCCATCATCGAGTCGATCCGGGCTGGCCTTGTGTTCCAGCTCAAAGCCGCCGTCGGGACCGAGGCGATTCGAATCAACGAAGAGGCATTCATCACCAGGGCGATCGCGTCATGGTCAAGAAACCCGAATATCGATATACTCGGAAACCCGCAGGCCGACCGGTTGTCGATCGTCTCATTCATCATCAAGTACGGCGATCAACACCTCCACCACAATTTTGTCGTCGCCGTTCTCAATGATGTGTTCGGAATCCAATCTCGCGGCGGATGTTCGTGCGCAGGGCCATACGGGCACACGCTGCTCGGAATCGGCAACGAAGAATCCTCCCGCTACGACCAACAAGTGGCTCTCGGATGCGAAGGAATCAAGCCTGGGTGGGTGCGGGTCAACTTCAACTACTTTCTCTCAGAAACCGTGTTCCAGTTCATCGTCGACGCCGTCCACCTGATAGCAAACCGAGCAGCCGATCTCCTCCCCTACTATCGCTTTGACGCGGGCACCGGTCTCTGGCTCCATACAAATCCCGTGCGCGACCCACCCCTCAGCCTTCACGATGTCGAATATGAAACCGGTGACATGCAATACAGGCACAGGCGCCGACAGGACCGACAATCTGAACTCGTTGGATACCTGGAGGAAGCGACCCGAATTTTCGACGCCGCGGCGTCGTCGTCACCGCCACCCGTGCCGGCGCTGACCGCAACACAAGGCTTTGAGACCCTGCGCTGGTTCCCGCTGCCTGGAGACGTCGTGGCGGTTTCTCGTGACACATGAATCCGCACCCACCTGGTTCACACGCGCCCTTGGCAGCCGACCAACATCAAACACCGTGGAGGTCGGCGGAGCCAACATCCACTACCTAACCTGGGGCCATATCGGTCGACCCGGACTTGTCTTTGTCCACGGCGGCGCAGCGCACGCTCAGTGGTGGAGTTTCCTGGCACCCTTTTTCGCTTCCGAATTGCGAATCGCCGCGTTAGACCTCTCCGGACACGGCGATTCGGACCGCCGCGACTCGTACTCGCACATGATGTGGGCGGATGAGGTGATCGCAGTCGCCCAAGCCGCGGGTATGGACGAGCCGCCGATCGTCGTTGGCCATTCCCTCGGTGGAATGGTGACAATCCAAGTCGGATTCTCTCATGGTGACGAAGTCGCCGGCCTCGTCATTGTTGACTCACCGGTCAGAAGACCCGATCCCGAGTCGGAAGAGGCGTCGACCGGCAGGTCGTTCCGTCGGCCAAGAACGTACCCAGATCTTGAAACGGCCGTGAAACGCTTTCGGCTCGTACCACCGCAACCCTGTGAAAACGGCTACATCATCGACCACATTGCCAGAAACTCGCTGATAGAGACGCCAAATGGCTGGACATGGAAATTCGACCCGAACATATTCACCCGCACGCTGGTGGCTATGCGCGATCAACTTTCAAGGCTTGACACCCGCATCGCCCTCATCCGCGGGGACCTGTCAGTTGTGGTCCCACCTGACACAGCAGCCTACATGTACCAACTCATGGGACGACGCGCACCGGTCATATCGATCCCCGAAGCGCATCACCATCTGATCCTCGATCAGCCGCTCGCCTTTGTATCGTCTCTGCGGACGCTACTTGCGGACTGGGGCCACTCGACGCCGCTGTAGTCGGGTACACAGCGGCCAGCCAACCGGTTGCGATGGTCAAAAGCGGTATCGGTCAGCTTGCACTCTGGGGACAGTGTGCAACGGATCCGGTCAATCCCTTCACATTGATTCCCCAACAGCCGATACCTGGATGACACGCTCGCACACGAGAATTTAGGAACTGTGCAATCCAGACTTAGTTTCACTGAGGTGTACCACGCTGTGACACAGTGGCTGTCACACATCGAGGCAACGCCCGACAGCCTCACTGAGCCCGCGGACGGCATCGTCGAAATGCGGGCAAGCGGACTCGTCGCACGAATCAAATACACCAATGGGAAGGTCAAGCAAGGTGCAGTCCTGAGCTTGCTGCGAACCGAAGCAGACGGACAAGCAGATCGCCTCCTGTTTGCGGTCACCAGATATTCCGATGGTGCGATCGCACTCGCCAATTCGCACGTCGTTGCGCTCTACATCGTCGGACCAGACGGCGCTATCCACCCCAAAACCGCCGAGGCACACGCACTCATGCCGCGACGCCCCGTCGCGCCACCTTTTCAGCAAAAGGATGCTTCAAAACCTAACGACTCCGAGCTTCCACCTCCGGTGTGGACGCCGGACACAACAGAGTGGCTGACCTGTCCGCACTGCGGGTCTTTGCACCACCCCTACGCAACAAATTGCGTCCAGTGTCGTAGGCCGCTCCATGAGGACGACACCGCACAGACACAGGCTGACACCACCGGGGAAAACAAGCGGCGGCAGCCCGCTGACCGCGTTGCAGATTTCGCTCGACCTGTCCCCACCGCTGACCTAGGAAAGCAGCATCTACAGTGCCGAACATGCGGTTCGACGGACATCGGGCTGGTCGACCCCGACAACTAGCCCTGCGTCGCGTCGGTGGATGGCACGGCGCTGAGAGGGTTCAATCACACGAGGCTACCAGCGCCACGATCCGTCACCCGCGATCTGCCGGTAAGTCCGTGACCTCGAGCATGACATCGTTGATGTGCTTGCGTTCTAGATCCGGGACAACCGCGTCCTCAGCCGGGTAGCCGATTGGGAAGAGAACGAAAGGTCGCTCAGACCGTGGCCTGCCGAGCAGCACAGAGAGGAATGCCATCGGTGACGGCGTGTGAGTGAGGGTGGCGAGACCCATGGTGTGTAGCGCCGTAATGAAGATGCCCGCCGCGATGCCGACGCTCTCCTTGACGTAATAGTTCTTGCCACGCTCCCCGTCTGCAATCTCGCGATAACGCTGCTCGAAAAGGACCACGACCCACGGCGCTGTCTCTAAATATGGTTTTCGCCAACCTGTGCCGAGGCGTTGAATGTCGCGCTGCCAATCCTCTGGCATTCGGCCCTCGATGTAGTTCTTGCGCTCCTCTCTCTCGGCGGCCACGCGTATCGCCGCCTTGACCGCAGGGGCCTCTGTGATCACAAACGTCCACGGTTGGAAGTGAGCGCCCGACGGTGCTGTAGAAGCCGCCATTACGGCATACTCGATTGCCTTTCGGCTCACGGGACGATCGGAAAACTGGCGTACGGACCGACGCCGGTTCATGTGTTCGTAGAACGCACCACCACGAACCAGCATCTCTTGTGCGTCGTAGGCAGCGCCGCGATACGCAACGTACTCGCCCACTCCCGTGTAGGGGTACTCCTCGTCACGATTGTCATCAACCACGCATTCTCCTCGGATCGGATCGCTCCGGTCGGCACGATAGGCCACGGTGGACTCGTGTCACGCCCCGCGCAGTCCTCGAATCGGTCCGCACCAGCGACCCGACCTGGCCTACCACGGGGGGTGTCACGCGCCCCGAAGCGTCGGTGCCAGCCGTCAATTCACACGTCCTGATCTCGATCCTCGTCGGCCTCGTCGTAACGATCAAGCCGGTCGATCGGTGCGACCAACGACGTCAGGAGATTCATGCAATGTGCGGTGATGCGTTTGAGATACCTGAAATAGAGGGCGCGCGCAACGGCGTCGGATGCAGGTCCGTCCGACTTGTAGGCACGTTTCACCAACGCGTCGTACTTCTTGAGGAACCCGTCCGCCTTATCAATGAGGTGCTGCGCAGCGTCGCCGTCTCTGTTGCTAAACACCGTCGCAACATCGTCGATCAGCTTCCCAACGTTGTCCCGATAGCGCAATAGTTCGTCGCGATCGACAGCGGCGCCGAAATCCGCACCATATTTTGCCAGATCGTAGAGGTTCTTGGCGTAGTCCCCAACACGTTCAGCGTCCTTGACGACACTCATGTAGCTGAGCACGAGGGTTAGATCGAATGCCGGCGTCGTCGCGGCGTGTACAAGGAGGATGCGCCGAACCTCGGCCTGGAGCTCGTTTATCTCCTGATCAGTGCCACGAACTTCTCGTTTCGTGGCTTTCGATTTGCCACCACCAAAGACAGCCGCATTCGCGGCATCGAATACACGTCGACCGTGGCGCAACATTTCAACCAGTTTGATCTCGACTTCATCGAGAGAACTGCTCGGCTGCGATTTGAAAAACTCGAGAACCATACTCACCTCCTATAGAACCAGGATACCGACGACGGGTACTACGAGGAACAAACCGACAACGTAGACGATGGCCAACGCTTTCCTCTCTACAACGAGCGACGCCAACCACTCCGCGGCAACGACCGGTGCAAATCGGATTCGAGCAATAGGATAGATCGTCGCGATGGCAACCACGTTGAACAGCATATGGACGATTGCAATCGACAACCCGGCGGTCTGTCCCGCACCGAGCGCTGCAAGCAGCGCAGTGACCGTGGTGCCGACGTTCGCTCCGAGAGTGATCGGGTACGCCGACCGCACGGCAAGAATTCCCGATCCGACCAGCGGGATGAGGATCGATGTAGTGATGCTCGACGACTGGACCGCCACCGTTACGACAAGCCCGATCGCGATACCCACCAGACCAGACCTCTGCAGAGCCGAATTGAGAGAGTTTTCGATCCGGTTCACGACCAGCAGGCGCATGTTCTTCGTGATCAATGCAAGCGTCAGCAGGATGAGCGCAATCCCGAACGCGAGAAATGCGATGGCCAGGATGGTGCTGTTGTCAGTTAAGGTCTTGAAGGGTGCCTCAAGACCCTTCGCCAACCATCTCACCGCGCCCTTGAGCGGCGAATTGAAGGAGCCTCCGAGTTCGTTGCCGCCGGCGATCGCCGTTGCAATGCGCGTCGCCGAACGGGAAAAGACCCGCGTCACAATTTCAATGGGCAAAAATACGCTCACCGCGATGAGATTGAAGAAGTCGTGCATTGTTGCGGCCGCGAACGCGCGCCGAAACTCATCTGATCGGCGAACGTGACCAAGCGATACCAGAGTGTTCGTCACCGACGTCCCGATGTTGGCCCCCATGATCATCGGCACCGCGGCCTCGACGCTTAACACGTTGCCTGCGACGAGCGCAACAATCGTCGAGGTCGTGACCGACGAAGACTGCACCAGCACCGTGGCCAACACCCCAACAAACAGCCCAGCCAGCGGATGATTGACCTGAGAGAAAAGCGAGTCCGTAAAATCGCTTCCGAACTCAGTGATGCCAGCCTCAAGAAGCTTGATTCCACCAAGAAACAGATAGAGGAGAGCAATTACCGCAACAGCACGCGCGGGACCAGGGATACGACGGGTCATTGGCCTGTGATCTGCTCGGGAGAGACTGTTGCGAGTATTCAAACCACAGCCCGGCCGTCCGTGCAAATCGTGGCGTCCACGCCCCCAGTGCCTACGTGGGAGACTGCTTTATCGCGTCGGAACGCGCTCTTCCTCGCCACGTGTAGTAGCCGAAACGCAGCATCACAAGAAAAGTCACGACGGTTACAAACACACGCTTCCACAGCGGTAGACTCGTCCGCCAGGTTTCCGGGGCACGGAGCAAAGTCGGCCCGATTGTGAACCGATCAGGATTTCCAGCCACGGTGTGCGCACCTCCGATAGTGATTGTGCCGTCTTGGTTTACCAAAGGAGACGACCGATCAATCTCCGCAAAGCGGCGGATGGCATCCACCACCGTGGCGGGGTTCGCCACCAAGTCTTCCATCCTGACGACAAGCGTCGGGAACCTACGTTTCAACAGGCTCAAGCCGACGGTGTTGAAGAAGATCCACTGGCGCACGATCCTAATGAACCTACGGGTTTCTAGACGCTCGACAGTTGTCCCAAATGTCACGGACTTTTGGCGCGACCAGCTTGCAATCACCGCGCGAGGGTCTCTGACGAGGTGGACAACACGCATGTCCACGCTATCCGCCGAGCCCGCAACCAGCGCAAACGCAGGCGTCTTTGAAGAGTCGACAACCGTGTCCACGCCACTCGCCGATGCTAGCGAACGGTATACGCCTGCGACGGTTTCAGCGAACGCATTGAAAGCGTCATCATCGCGGAGTCGGCGCCAACGCCACCCCTGGCGGATACGTGCAACAGCCATACGTTGCTCATTGATTGTTCTGATCTCATCCTGGACCGGATTCGGACCGACGACACCGAACCACGTCTCACACTCCGCGAGCAACCGGCCACACCCACAGAGATGTGCCGGGTCTTGAGCGACGGTCCACGTGTTCCAGATCTCGCCGAATGCCGCGACCCCTTCGACGGTGTCAAGAATGTCGTTGAGCACTGTCGTGCCGGACCTTCCGGCACCCGAAATGTATATGACGCGCGTTGATTGCATGTTCATGGAGCAGTGGTAGCTGCCGGTCTCCTCAGCTGGATGTAGGGTTCATCGGCGATTGCGGTGGGACGATACAGTGATTCCCCCCGCTACCCGTGACTCAGTTCACATGCGAACGTTTGACAGAGGGGTCCGGTCCACAAGAGTCCGACGATTGTGTGATGGCCCGAACAGTGTGCGGCCGTCATTGTGAGCAGCCTGACACACGCCCACACAGTGAGAATCGCTCTCTGATGCCGAGAGTCGCTCTCAAATTTGAGAGGAAGGAGACCGCAGATGATATAAACAACACCGCTAGCGTCAGCAGCCGGTCTCTCCAGGTCGATGGCCCTTTTGTCAACGACGGTTGAAAACTGCGCGGTTTGCGCCGGTTGAATTCTGCGCGGTTTAGCGGTTGTCATTTGTGGTGGCCAGTTCGTCATGTTTGTTTTTGAGCCGGTAGAAATCGCCTTTGAGGGTGCGGATGTGGGAGTGGTGGACAACCCGGTCGACCATGGCTTCGACGGCGACGGCGTCGCCGAAGATCTCGGCCCATGCTGAGAATGTTTTGTTTGATGACACGATGAGGCTGGATTGTTCGTAGCGCGATGACACGAGTTGGTAGAACAGCGACGCGGCGTCGGGGTTGAAGGGGATGTGCCCAACAAGATCAATCACACCATTCCACCAGGGACAACGTCCCCGGTTGTCACAACTAGAGACCGAGGGGGGAACCTCACATAAGCGTCCTTCCATGGGGCCGGCAACACCAACCCCAGTTCTAGTCGCCTCTTACACAAAATGCCGGACAGTCCCCGGCCACATTCATCGCTCGGCGGACTCACCCCTGCTGAGTACGCTGAGCGCTGCCAACATCAACACCAACCAACACACCCATAACAGCTGGATCAACTAACAGGGCCCCGTCAGGTCGATAATGCTAAATCGTACACAACGAACGCCGACATAATTACGAGTGCATGATGAAAAAAAGGGGGCCTACTGGAGAAAGCGTGCGCATCCACCGAACCCAGCGAATCGTAACGGCTGCTTTAGCAGTAACGTTTGTTGCGTCCGCTGTTGTTGGCGTATCGATCGTTGTCGTAGTCGTCATCGGTCTAGCCGCGATCGGCGTATCGCTGGCGCCGTCGACCCAGGAGAACGCTTCGCAGAGCCCTGATGATCTCATCAGACAAACGGCACACGAACTTCGGACACCGTTGACGTCGATGCAAGTCGCCATAGACCTCCTCGCTGATCCGTCGATCGACCTCGAGGCCGACGAGCGTCTCGAAATACTCCAGCTTGCAGATACCGAAGCTGCACACATGCTGCACTTGATAGACAACCTGACAATGTCCACGAAACTGGCACAACAGTCGATCACGCCGGAACCGATCCCCTTCTTGCTCTCAACCGCGGTTGACCTAGCTGTGCAAAGAAATCAGGCGGTGGCGAGCCGCACATTCCGTACCGAAATCGTAGAAACGGCCGTCTTCGCTGACCCGAAACTTGTCACCCAGATCATCTCGAACCTTGTCCAGAACATCGCCCGGTACGCACCGCACGGTCGCGTCGACATCAAATACGAAACCACCAGCGAACAGGTCGTGGTGAGTTTTGCGGACAGCGGGCCTGGTATCGAACCTGCGCTGGCGGCGACAGTATTTGACGGCACAACGTCAACAATTGGACTCGGTGTCGGTCTGAAACTGAGTTGTATGCTCGCTCGCGAGATGGGTGGAGATCTCGTTCTGAGACAGGACGAAAACCGGGAGGCCGTGGGCTGTGTCTTTGTGCTCTCGCTCCCCGCGGCCGCCCCCGATGCCGTGCTCGACGCGCTGCCTTCGCATCTCGCCGACTCTCGGAACGTCGCGCTCTCCCCTCGGGCGAGGCTTGTCGTCGACATCTCATCTGCGCTATCTGAATCGTCTTTGGACATGCTGACGTCGCGGATGCACACATGGTTTTCAGACCTTCTCGGCGCCCGCGGAGGGATTTTTCTGGTCCCGCGGCCGGATGGCTCTTGGGACCCGGTCGGTTCGTTCGGGACGGTTGAAGTATTCGGTCCGCTTTCGTCAAGCGACCTGCTCGACGCCGTCGTGACGAAGCAGACGCTGTCTGCGGAACCAGACCTGAAAGATAAGTCCGTGGACTGGGTCCGACGCCTCGGGGCCGAGGCGGCTCTCTTCTTGCCACTACTGCACGACGAGGTAGTTCTTGCGGTCCTCGCTGTCGGATGGGGTGCGCGCAACGAGATGCCACAAGGGGCCGCCGTCCGTGTAGCCGAGGCGTTGGCCCAACTGGCTGCGTTCGGGTTCCGGAATTCCGTCGACGCTGCAGACCTGAGCGTGGCCCAGGCGCTGCGTGCAAGTGTTATGGAGTCCTTACCTTTAGCCATCTCGGTGTTCGAGGGCAACCCGCCTCGCGTAGTCGACTGGAATCAGGCAGAACGAGACATGCTCGGAATCAATGACGACAGCGAACGGCCGCGACTCAGCACCGAATCGATGTCGAAGTATCAACTCCGCTACGAGGACGGCACGTTGGTCAGCAACAGGGACTCGCAAGTCATGCGTTGCATTGCTACGGGGAAGCAGACAGGACCAACAACGCTGCACCTGACTCGACCGGACGGCGTGACCGTGATTGTATCCGCACGCTGCTACCCCATTCGCAACACCTACGGCGACGTGATAGGCGGTGTTGTCATGTCAGAGATTCTCGACATGGTGGAACCGAATGTTACGAAGCGGGACGATTAATAGCCATCATTTCGATCTCGAAAGTCAATGTCTCACCTGCGAGACGTGGGTTTGCGTCGACTGTGATCGTAGTGTCGGTCAGAGCGACCACCACACCTGACTGGCCGCTTCCGAGAACGACCTGATCCCCAATCTCGAAGTCGCCGTCGGCCTGGTCGCGAGAGATCTCGAATATAGCTGCGTCGCTTTTTAGACCGTACGCGTCCTCGGGAGCGATCCCTACTGTCCTTGTGTCTCCGACCTCCATACCAACAACCCCGGCATCGAATCCTGCAATCATCTGGCCACCGCCGACCGTGAAGTCGAGTGTCGAGCCGCGAGGTCGAGACTCGTCGAACACCGTGCCATCGTCCAATGTGCCTATGTAGTGCACTGACACGAGGTCACCAGCCTGCGCGGCGAGTCCGTCCGGCTGAGACTGGTCGACCTGGGTTTCGTCTGCTTGGGTCGTCGACACGGGTTCTCCCGACGTAGTAGATGTCTCGGTGACGGTTGTGGACGTTGCGGTCCCGGCACCGCCGCAGGCCGCAACAACCAGGATAAAGCCAACCGCGACAATAGCTCTGCGTTTCATTGGATAGATGCTCTCCCGTGACGATTCGGTTTCGCAAGGTTAGGCGATAGCGCAAACAAGGCCAGATCGTGCAAAAAATCAACGCACCACGTCGACCGTGATCGAGACCTCGCTGAACATGCCAGCATCGTCTTTGACCCGCATTGTGAGCACATGTGTTACCGGAGCGCCGGCCGCGCCTCTCAGAAGGATCACCGCATCCTTGCCAACCCCGAGTCTCACGCTCGTCTGGTCCGAGAACCATTCGTACGTCAAAACACCCGAACCGTCGTAGTCCGCAGACCCCGAAGCTCTACCAGACCAGAACACGCCCTGCTGATCCGAACCGTTCACCGTCAACCGGGCCAGGTCCGTGGGAGCCACGATGACAAGGTCAAACGGCGGCTGGTTGGGCGCCGTTGTAGGCGGGGCAGAGGTTGTTTTTGTTGTCGTTGTTGTTGTCGTGTCACCTAAAGCCACAGGCGTGTTTTGATTGACAGTCGTCGATACCAACTGGTCTCCGGGTAGGCGATCGGCGGCGACTGCGGTGACACCGAAGACGGCGATGACGACACCAAGCGCCGCAAGATACTTCCGCCATCGGCCAGAGGACCCCCCTCCGCCATTGCCAGGGAGTGCGCCCCATACGGAGTCCGCAAGTCCGGTCGGGGCGGGCACCGCAGCCAAAGCCGCGAGGACTTGGTGCGGTGCGAGCATGCGCTTTTTACGTTCAGTGCACTCGTCACACTCTGCGACGTGACGCTCAACGTTCTTTCGGAGTTGCTCATCCACTGGCGGCAAATCGGCGCTCGCTACCACCAGTTCGAGGCCGCGACAATGCCTGCTGCCCTTGCGGACCAGAAGGTAGGTCCCGATTTGGTCGCCGAGTCGTGCACGCATACGCGAAAACATCGTGTAGGCGTTGCCCCTGGTGACGCCGAGCACTTTAGCAATTTCCCCGGAATCGAGTCCCTGACGAACGCTCAAATCGAGCAGCATGTACTGCTTTTCGGGCAGAGCCTCCGCGGCTTCCCAGACGAGCTGTGCGAGTTCTTTCACCGCAGATGCATGCTCGGGGTCGTCGATTCTTGAAACATCGACCGCTGTGAGCAGCGGGTTCAACGGTCGCTCGTCGGTAGCGATCGGCGCCATAGGCTGCACGTTCTTGCGGTCCCGAATGCGGTTGAGCGATTGTCTGCGGGCAATCGCAAAGATCCAGCCTCGAAATGCCGCAGGCTCTCTGAGCTGGCCGACTTTGGTGTCGACAAGAACAAAAACGTCCTGCACCACCTCCGCCGCATCGGC
>JADFQA010000060.1 GCA_022562055.1 Acidobacteriota bacterium
CAGCGAGGAGCTCTACGCCGACGTGGCCTCGCGGTTCCCGGACCTCGAGCGGCGCTCGCTCGAGGTCAAGGGCAAGGCCGAGCCGATCGCCGTCCGCGTGCTCCACGCCGCGGAGGCATAGCGCATGCAGGTCCGCGTCCTCGGTGCCCATAACCTCGAGACGAAGGAGACGCACCACACGTGCTTCCTCATCGACGGTGTGCTGGCGATCGATGCGGGTACGGTTTCTGAACCCATCAATGGCATATCCACGAAGGAACCGGCGTTTGGCTTGCCCGCCCTGTGGATCGACGAGAAGCAACGCCACGACGCCGAACACAGAAACTACACCGTTGTGGAGCCATCCAGCGTCATTGCAACCTATTTGACAGAGCTGATTAAACGGCATGCGGACGAGCTTCTGACCCGCCAGGAAGTCAATCGACTTCTGGATCACCTGAAGGAAAGTGCGGGAAAACTCGTCGAGGAAGTGGTTCCGGAGGTCTTGAAACCTGGAGAGATTCAACGCGTGCTGCAGCCAGGCGGCACACTGGTTCTCGGCCTGCCAACTGAAAGGAACATATTTCGCGACGTACTGCGACTGGACTATTACGACGGCAATCATCTCTACGCGTTTAGTGTGCGAAATTCCTACAAAATCCTGAATGAGACTGGCTTTTCGGTGGAAAGCCTGTTCTTTCATCTTCCGAGATGTCATGGCCGGCTCGGGTATGCGATTCAGAAAGGCTGGAATTACGCCAGATGGCCATTTCGCGAATACCCGTCGATGGCCTACTGGATTATCGCAACGAAGTCATGAGCGGATCGTCCTGGGTTCATTGAGGGCTTGCCATCGCCTCGGTTCGGCGGAGTTGGATAATGAGGATTGTCAACTCGAGTTATCCCCACTTGTCATGTGTGTTGTGAGCGAGGTCACAACGGCGTTTCGCTTCTGGTGCTTCGGCTGGTACGGAGCCTGGACGTGTCGGTGCCCGTCGTCCCTCGTCAAGAATCTGAGAAAGATGTCCAGTTTGGTCGGTTTCGTTTTTCTGGGGTGTCCGATATCACCCGGGGGCGGTTCCCGTCGCGGCCCATCGGAGTCTTGGTACGCGGATCGCAGTGTCAGCGAGAAGGATCCCCAGCGAACTAGGCCACTGAGAAGCATTACCAGAGGCACAGTCCAGGTACGAAGAGCAGCGGTTTCCCACGCCACGGTTGCGCGAGCAGACGATGCGAGAGCTTCGGCCACCGAAAGCTGCCTAGTTCGATCGAAAGCAAGGATTTCTGCTCTGTGCAGGGAGACGGCCCCCGTGACAAATGCCGCGACCACGCTCAATTGGGCGAGCCGGGTAGGACGAAGGCCCTTGGCATCACGACTCGGAGAGGAATGGTTGCTTCGGGGAGCGACAGGGTAGCGAAGTAGAGCATGGCAACAATGCCTAAACCCAGTGTGAATCGGCGAGAATTTCGCCTTGCGTCCCCATTGTGCCGGTTGATCGCGGCTTCCACAGAGGAGGGACCGAGCACGGCGGACAGTCCGATTGCGAGAACCAGGATTGGCTCAGCTGTGATCCTCGCCGCTTCGGAAAGTCCAAGGTCGGCAGCACTTGCCAGTTGCGTTATGAGAATGCCGATGACGAATCCCGCTGTCGGACCAGCAGATGCTCCTATTGGCAGCCACCTTCCGCTCCTTAAGAGATCACGCGGCGTACAGCAGGCGGAGGTCGGGTGCTCCGATCGGGTCATTAGGAAGGAGTAGGATGCGACGCAACATCGGCCACGACGAGTGCTCCAAATGGGAGTAACGTAGGCGACAGGCCTAGAACGCGCCCCACCAGTAGAGCTACCGTCGTGACCACCATGCGCAGTAGGGGCACGCGGGCCGCTGTCCAGTGCTGGCTCGCCAAGTGCAGCAAACGTCGTGCGTGGCCTTGGAGTGGGAAGACTGCTGCTACAAGAGCACCTGTGATCACTAGAGCTGCCCCACCACCTTGTGGACCATCAGAAGGTAAGAAAATCGAGGTCAGTAGCACCGCTATTGTCGCCAGTAGTACCCACGGCAACGACAGCCACATATTGCTACCGAATGCTGACGTTCGTTCGGGGGCGGCAACTCGTACGAGTCGCGTCTCGGCTGGGAGAGGTGCTAGCTGTGTGGCAGTTGCGATGCCAAGACCCGCGCCGCGGATACGACAGCGTACATGCCTAGTTCAGACTCGGTCAGGACCCGAACTGCGGCGATTCCCGCCATGGACGTGGCAATCCGACGCGCCAGCGTCAGCGTCCGCCAGGCCCGCTGGAAGCTTGATCATTCAGCTGATTCCGCGACAGCACGATCGTAAGCAGCAAGTAGCGTATCTGTAAATCGGAGCGTGGGACGAACCGTCGACTCTCCCCTAGAGCCGATAACTGCGTCCAGCGCACTGGCGATGCGGCGGGAGGTCACGTCGGGGCTTGAAGGTTCGACACCGCGAGTCGGGACGTCGGGCCACATGCCGGCGACGATCGGCGGCCCGCCGCGATTGAGGTACACCACTGGTGTGCCAACGGCCAGTGCTTCGGCTACCACGAGACCAGCCTCGTCATGCAACGCAGGGTGCACAAGCGCCGATGCGCATGCTATCTCAGAGAGTAGGCGCGTGCGCGGTACCACTCCCATAAAGCGCACCCGATCGGTTAGTCCGAGGGCTGCCACAAGTCGGCCGAGGCGGTCGCGTTGCGGGCCTTCTCCGTAGATCTCCAGCACTGCGTTGGTGTCGTGTATATGCTGCATGGCTGTGATGGCAAGACTGGTTGCTTTCCAGGCTATCAATCGCCCCGCGACAATAATTCGGTGGGGTAGGGGCGAACTCCGCGCACTTCCGTCTAGGAACGGAATCGATTCCGCCACTACTAGGGCATTTGGCACGACGACAGCAGTCTCTTGGACGCCCAGGCTCTTTGCGGTCTCCGGGTTCTGGGTGAGCACGACTTCGGCCCGGCGCGCTAGTCGTGCCGCTCCATTGAGTTTCGCCAGAGCGGGTCGAGAGAGTACGCGAATCAGGTCTCCGCTGCCTCCGCGCAGTCCCATGACGCGCATCAGGCTGATTGGAGGTCGGACGCCACCCCCGACCGGTCCCCAGACGAACGGCTTGTCGACAGCGGCGAGACCAGTTCGAGCCCAATACGTCGCGAACGTGACGTGGTGAGCGACATCGAAATCGAACTTCTTGTCGAGTCGAGTTGCAGCATCGGCGAGGTGACGTTGCCATAGGTCGTAGTACCAATGCATCGTCACCGATCCCCCCCGTTTCTTCACACGTCGGGACAATCCGTCAACATCGAGTCCAATCAGGTGGATTCTATCTCGGAGGGGATGATCTCTCAGGAAGGCCCGGAGGACGGGGAGATTCTTCTCGCGAGTAATCGTCCAGACCTCGTGTCTGGATGCTGCTGCCAGCACGGCTTGGAGTCCGACTTCGGGCTCAGAGCCACGGTCTGGCTCACATGCGTAGGCAGAGATCAGAACACGCATATACTCAGCACCTCTTAACTCTGGAGCAGTCGGAGTCGTTCGGTCATTGCCGAGACAAGCCGCTGTGCCGTCTCGGTCGAGCTGTCAAGTCCGCTGCCGATGAGGTCAGGGTTGGCGGGCAGGTGGGCGGAACCGCCCCATGTCACGACAAGTGCAGCGCGGCGACGAGTGAGGAAGACTCCTCGGGTGTACTGAACTAACGCGCGATTGATCGACGACGAGAGTTCGAAGCTGTGGGAGCGCAGCAGGAATCGTTCAAACTTTGCCTGTAATCCCAGTGCGATCTGCGAATTGTCCCCCGGGATATGAAGCCAGAATCCACTCGGAGTGCGGACTCTCCCGACGAGTCGTGGGAGTTGCACCACTAGGTTGACAAATGACCGCCTAGAGAACGATATCGGCCGATCAGACAGTAACCATCTTGCATCACCATCAGTTCCAGTTAACCGATGCGACGTTCGCAACAGTGCTTTTGCATCTTGCTGTGCTGCGAGCTGCCGTAGCATCTCTAATCTCTCTGGCTGACGCTTGCGAAGCGCCTTCCGTCGAAGGTAGATCAGTTCGACCTCCTCGGGGACGCTCGCAACTCCTAGTGGACCCCGCTTCTCGACCTCTTCAAGCAGCGCCGTTGAGGGAAGTCGCAACACCCCCCGTCCGTCCGGATCGTATAGCAGGTCGAGTTGTACGCCTTCGGATCCATCTTTGTTGGCACAGAACAGGAAACTCGTTTCCCCAGCGTCGTATCGCGAGAGGAGAATTGGTGAGAGGCCTCTCCGATTCAGCGACTTTCGCAAGGCTGGCAACAAGAGACGCGGTGGCCTATCGACCACGATATCCAAGTCGGAGTTGTGGAACTTGGTAGGTACGAGGTCGGCAGACCCATGCAGGAGCGCCCATTTGATCCCCGATTCTGCCAGGGCGTCCAGGGCGACTTTTGTTACTTCGAGACTTGTATTCGCCACGTATGTTCGCTTTCAGATCGGGTCTGGACCGTGGCTCTCACTGTTGCAGGCTGTCACACGGCGTGTATGTCCCGTGGTCGGGTGCGGGTACCCAACCACGGCTTCGTCCTGCTGATCCGGGTGGGGGAGCGTCCAGTGTGGGCCGAAATCCCATCTGAAATGTCGCCGTTGGTTGGGTCGCTATTCCGATTCTGATCATGTCTCGCCTACACATCGGCAGAACTCTAATCCGAAGTGGTTCGCCACGGAAATAGTGGAGCTCTTGGCCTCGGAAGCCGAGCCACGACCGAATGCCGTCGGCCACAACATTCGGCTTCGACTCTGAGCTTCGCCGTCCGGTGTCGGGGGGTGCTTCGATCATTCAAGGGAAGCGGGTCCCAGTGTACGGTTGTGGGTGCCGCGGGGCGCACGTCGCAGATGAGCCGAGATTCCTCGTAACCGTATCGCTTCGACCGCGCCGGGATCTACTTCCCCGTGCCGCGCTGGCGATCCTTGATCTGATTGCGGACCTGTTTCGCCGACTTCCTGGCACGGAACGCGTCGGCTATCTCGGTCTCGCGTAGACGCACGCGCAGAGACTCTTTTGGCTCTGCGACGGGGGTTCGTGATGTTGGTTTTTTTTGACGGTCTTGGCAATCGACGATGTCTTGACCCGCTGACCGACCGACGGGCCCTTTACCCGCTTGCGGCGCGCCAGAGCGGAAACACCCGTCAGGTCAGAGGTCCACTGTCCCAAGGTCCTCCTTCGCCCGTATTGACTCCGGGACACCACCCCGCCGCTTTGTACGGCGCGGAGTCGCGCGGCAAACCCGGCTTGATCGGGCCGGAGACTCAACAACACGCCGCTGAGGGCGACGACAAGTACAAGCCCCAGGATCGGTAGGAGGGGTGGAAGACCGCCGTCATCGGTCGGCCCGGTCGGTCCGACCGCGGAAAGCGTTGTCGTCACCACAAGCGGCTCAGTCGTGGTGGTAGTCGGGGGCAGCGTTGTGGTCGTTGTAGTGGTGACAACAGGGGGTCTGGTGGTGGTCGTCGTCGTGGTGGTAGTCGGCGTGACGACCTGCACTGCTTGGGAACAAGAGTCCGCAGGACTGACGCCGCTCTCAAGAAACTGGATTGTGAAGCTCCCCGGACTCGCAGCAGCAGACGCCGACACCGAAAGGACCGCTGTCCATGGGTTGGTGGTGCCTGTGCTCGTGAGAGTCGCGTTGATGCCGTTCGGCAGTTCGCTCTCGATTCGCAGACCAACTACTCCATCATTGACGATCGTGTAGGACCGGGATCCTCCCGATCCACCGGCTTCTACCGTGATGGGCCCGTCACAGTCATTGATTGTTGCCCCCGCGCTTGCGTTTGCAAGGACACCAGTCAGGATGATGACAACGCCAAACCACCGGAGAAGCTTCGATCCGATGCTGTAGCGCTGCACTTCCACTTTCATCATTCTGGTCGTCTCCCGGGCCAACCCATGGTGAGCCTAAAGCAGGTGTTGGATGTACGCATCGTCATGGAAGCTGCGTTTCCAAATAACCGTGCTCTTGCATAATTTCCAAGCTTCTATCGGCAAGGGCGATGACGGCCATGAGTGGAACCATGTACTCCAGGGCAGTCAGAGGGTTCCAAAAGCCGGCAAAAATGACAAGGGTCCCGATCGCTGATAGCGCGGCGATCCCGATGCGCGAGTTTGATCTCGCGCCAAGGAGAGAGAACGAACGCATGATGGCAAACATGACGAATCCGACGATCGGCAGCAACCCAACGCCGATGTCGCATCCGAAGCGCAAGAACTCGTTGTGAGGGTCGGGAAACCCGTCGTGGGTAGTTCTCGCAATGGTGTTGGCAAACCCGGTGCCTTCTCCGATGATCCACTGATCGCAGGCGGCCGCGGTGGCGCTCCACACGTCCGACCGATTACTCGATATCGCCGAAATCGTATCCCCGCCGGTGAAACGAGTCTGTACGGCGGGCGCGAGGATCGCAAGGCCTAGGCCGACGACGAGGACTGCAGTTCCTAGCGTTCGAATTCGTGGCGTGACCCACGAAACTCCGATTGCGATCATGATAAGCAAGAGTGCGGCTAGCGCGGTGCGGGCCTCTGTCAGCAGAATTCCTACTAGCAGCGTGATCGCGCCTATGCCCGACAACCGGCGTCCCTTGCGTGTTGATAGAGACAAAGCCGAGAGTGCAACTCCGGCCATTGCGGCATGCCGTATGGGCCAATCCCACTCGATTCCCTTGATCGCGTAGTCCCCTTGAGACACCATGATCAGACCGACACCGATGCCGAACGTCCACAGCGCGGCGACGATCCTCAAGTGATGGGTGAGACGGAGGTTTTTCGCCGCCGCCGAAACCCCCAGATACGAGACGACCCATATACCCAATGCCAGGGCGACCGGCGTTCCTGCGCCGACTTCTGGTGACCATGCAAGGGTGAGTGCTGCGTAGAGAGCGACGGTCGCGGCGAGGCCTATGTTGATCACCGCCCTACGCGTGACCGGTCCGATGACTGTCGCAATCAGCATCAGGCCGCCGACGAGGTCCCACACCGCGTCCCATGGTCCCATGATCCCGACCGGGGCGAGCGCAACAGCGAGTACCACTGCCCAGAACCCAAACGGGTGGAATCTCGGTGCGGGGTGCCACAGGACGGGTTCTGCTTCACTCGTACGTATCGAATGATCTTCAGCGTCGACTCTGGTCGCCCGATTGCTGCCGGCCGCCGCACGGTTAAACAGCACACGAAACCGGCGCTTCATACGCCCCCCGTCAGCGAAGTCAGCATGGGGATGCCTACGATCATGATCACAGTTATCGGTGCGCCTAATCTGGCGTAGTCACCGTATCGATACCCGCCGGGACCGTACACCATCGTGTTTGTCTGGTAACCCACAGGTGTCAAGAACGACGCAGATGCCGCTATCGCTATGGCGATCGCGAATGATCTTGGGTCTGCTCCGAGGGCGACCGCGGACGATATCGCAACCGGATACACCATCACCGCGGCGGCGGTGTTTGAGACGACTTCCGTGAGCAAAACGGTGAGGGCGACGAGCCCCGCCAACACGCCGACGGCGCCGAGGCTACCGAGAGAGCTGCTGATCGCTGCCGCTGCCCTGTCGGCTAGCCCTGAATTGGTCATCGCAGCGGCAAGTCCGAATCCTCCAGCCACGACGAGGACAACATCCAAATTGATGGAATCTCTAGCCTGCGAAGCAGTAATAAGTTTGAGTCCGAGAACGACGAGGACCCCGAGCAGCGACGCCTTCAGAATGGGCATAACGCCTGATGCCGCGATAACCACCACGCCGCCAAGCACGGCGAGCGGCAGCAGCGCCGCGGAATCTCCAGGCGGCACCGGCGAATCAGCGACTTCGGCAATGAGCAGAAAATCCCCGCGGTTACGCCACCTATCCTTGAACCCCGCGTCACTCAATACGATCAGTGTGTCACCTGTTCGGATAGTGACGTCACCCAACTTCTCGTGAACTCTCTGACCTGCGCGATGGATGGCGACAACAGCGCCCTGATATGTGGAACGGAAACGTGCCTCCTTTAACGTCCTTCCGGTTATGGGAGATGTATTACCCACCACCACCTCTACGAACGCTGATCTGTTGAGATCGAACCCGGTGAACTGGTCGCTCACCGCACTCGACAAGCCGTTGATCGCGTGAAGATCAAGCACTTCATCGGCGCGTCCCACAAATCGCAGACGGTCGCCTCCTTCAAGAATCAGTTTGGGGCCGACTGGCTCTATCGAGGATCCGTCACGGTGAACTTGAACCAGAAACACGCCGGTCAGATTTCGCAAGCCGCCGGCCTCCACTGATTTCCCGTCTATGTGACCTCCGAGGTCGACCGTCATGTCGATGATGAACTCGCGCATCGCTTCTTCCGAAATATCTGCCGCCGCCTGACGCGTTGGCAGGACCGATGGCGCGAGAAGCAGCAGTACAGCGAGTCCTGCTAGGGCGAGTGGTAGACCGATTGGAGTGACCTCAAAGAAGGACAGAGGGTCTGCACCTGATTCTTCGAGCAGGCCCGACACGACGAGAGTCGTTGATGTTCCTATCAGCGTCACTATTCCGCCGAGAATCGCCGCAAAGGAGACCGGCATAAGAAGAACTGATACAGCACGTCCGCGACGCCTTGCCCATGACACGAGTTCAGGAGCGAGCAGAGCGACGATTGGCGTGTTATTTAGAAATGCCGAAGAAAGCAGCACCGGCGGCAAGAGGCGGACCAGTGCCTTGTGGTCTCCAACATCGCTCGGCAGAGTCTTGTCTACGAGGCGTCGTACGCTGCCGGTTCGCGCTGCGGCCCCTGCGAGAATGTACAGCGCAGCGATGGTCAGGGGAGCAGGATTCGAGAACCCGGCGAAGGCGTCTCTGGAGTCGATGACGTTGAGCAAGAAGAGTACGACGACAGCGCCCAGAATCGCGACTGCTGGAGGGAGGACATTGCGCGCCATCAACAACACCATCGTCGCTAACACGGCAAGGGTAATCCACGCGTCCGCCGTCACTCGCTCTGCCTTCTTCCCACTGGTTTGATCGCGTCAGCCCGATACTTCTTCAGCCTTCGCCACGAGTGCTGAAGTTCCCCTGTCGAAGAAAGACCAGTCCATCGGGCGTACAAAGTTCAATGCAGGGTACCGCGCGAGCCGCATTGCTTCTCGCGGATCCATTGGGTCGATCTGGACCGAGCGTCCGTTTACGAACGTGTCGAGACGTTCATTCAAGGGGCAGGGGGTGATAGCGATGTCGTCGCCCCACGATGGGAAGATGAATCCGCCGAGAGGGACACTCGGTTCCGCGTCCTCGAGATCAAGCCGCCACCGCTCCCGCATACCGACTACGCCTAAGCCCCGTCCCTCTTTCAGATATCGCGCTGCACCTTCGCGGAGATCGAGCGTTCTTGGTCCAGAAAATACATTGGTGCCATCGATCACCATCAGGTCGTCAGCGCCAATCGGTAAACCTGCGAGGGCGAGTCCCGCCATCAGCGTCGATTTGCCGGCCTCCCTCGCCCCTACCACGCCCCACGCCAAGCCGGCGATGTGCACGATGCCGGCATGGAGGACGGTGTACCCCGACCAATCGGCGAACACCGAGGCAATTGGCGCAAGGTAAGGGTGTGCCAGTTCGTCGGGTGTCAACCGATTTGGTAGTTCGAGGACACCGATATCACTGCCGCGTTCCATCATGGCAGCCCCACCGCCGATAAGTGGTATTTCGATACGGCCGTCCTCGTTTAGGTCCTTGTACGTTTTCCGACTGAGACTCCGCTGCTCGATCGTGATCGTCGGCCGGTCATCTTCGACGGGGTTATACAGCTTCGAGTCAACGCTGTCGCCGGTGATCTTGAAGCCGTAAGCACCCCGTGCGTCGTTCGTCACGTCGCTAGCTCCGCGCTGGTTCGGTGTCGTCCGTTCCGAGCACGTCCTTCATTGACCCCTCAGTGAGCGTCATACCGAGGTTCAGCGGTGCCATGTTGTAAATGTATCCGAACAGGGGGGACCCGATCAGTTCGAGCCGGTCCTCGAGTTCGGTGAGGTTCGTGACAGACGAGCGGTGCGGTACGACGACTAGTACCTTGTCGGTGATCGAGATGATCGTCGATGCGTAGGCAACCTGCAGCAGCGGGGGCGCGTCGACAACCACGAGGTCGTAGTGCTCCGAGACACGTTTCAGAAACGCCTTGGTCGCCGGGAGACGGAAGAACTCCGGGGCCGTCGTCTCCCGCCACCCCCTGGAAAGCAGATGGAGCCCCGACTCGCCGTCTCCTTCTATGGTGACAACCGCATCGCGCATTGCAGTGCCGCCCTCGACCACTTCGGTGATGCCAGACTCCGGTGGGCTGTCGGGCAAGAGGATTGCGGTTGTTGCCTGATTGCCGAAGTCAGCATCGATCAACAGCACACGCTTCCCCTCTCGCGCAGCAGCGATCGCGGTGTTCACGGCGACGACCGTCTTTCCTTCGCTGATCGATGATGAAGTCACCCCTAGAACCAGGCCGTGGTCCAGCGGATCGGCGTTCATTCGTGCGTCCAGTGCAGCGGCGGCGAAGCGGAACGCCTCGGCGCTTGCTGAACGCGGTGCGACACG
>JADFQA010000061.1 GCA_022562055.1 Acidobacteriota bacterium
AAGGTAAACCACCACGGATCGGTCTTCTCGTCGAACCAAACATGGGTCAACATCTTGAGCGCGGAGGTCGCTGTGTTCTCGGTCGGGAAGAACAGCTTCGGACACCCCTCGGCCACTGTGGTGTCTCAGTGGACATCGTCGGGAGCAGCCTCATATCAGACGAACTCGGCAACAGAATCAACGGGGCTCGTCGACGGAAACGTGGTGATCACGACCTCCGGCATCGGGGGCTTCGGTGTTGCAACATCGGCCAGTAGCCGGTCCGATGTCTATCCGATCACGCCTTAGCCGCACGACTGAGTCACCGTTGCTGCACATGTTTTGCATAAGTTGATCGACCAGGCCGACGGGTGAGTTGCGACCGGCGTAAGCGTCTGCAGACCCACCAAAAAAAGCGACCAAGTCTTACCGGCCGACAGCCTAAGCCGAAATGCGTTATGCGATGAGCGTATCCCGGTCGGTTGTAGATTCGTACCGGTACTCTCCGTCCGTTGAAACCGTGACAATATGGATCAGTGGTTCCCCACCGAAGAGGCCGATTGGCTTTTCATCTGTCAGACCGAAGAACAGAGCAATGAAAGTGATGCTTCCCCATTGGGCGTCGGGTTGTCTGTCTCTCGACGCCCAACGAATATGCTCCTCGATTTCGAGGGTTCCTTCGCCATCAAAATAGATCACGTCAACACGCTCGAACTCGCCTGCTATGCCTGTCGCAGCCTCAAGCCCGCGTAGGTAAAGCTCGGCGACATCGGCGAACACCACGAAGCCATCGTCAAACTCATGGGATCCTACCTCGACGGCAGACACCCATTCCCACAACGAACACACCTCTCCGTGCTATTCGCAACCTTCAAGATCGAGATATTCAAGACCATCGAACGGTGGATCGAGTTCGCACGAGACGAGATCGATGAATGGCCAAATACCCAAGACCTCGGAATGACCCCGCGCACTGAGACCCTCACACGCCTGCTCGCACGAGATCAATTGCCCGTGAACCCATAGGGCCGGCCAAGAATGCCTCGGGAGCGAGGACCATCCTACGCGCGTGGGTCGCCAGGTGGTCAGCGCGCATTACGTTGGAAAGCTCTCAGCGATAGCCCGCGCGGTGCCCTCGTTGGATGTCAACGCGCCAGACCGTCGAGGATGAGGTCGAGGACGAACAGGAAGGAGTCGTGAGTTGGGTGGTCTTCAGCGTGGTAGCGGAGGTGGTCGATCACCTTTGGGAAGCGTTCGGCATCGAGGTTCTCTGCCACGTCTTCGACGTGGGTTGTTGGGTTCGAGCTAGCTGCTGATAACTCCTGGCGTGTATGGCCGAGGACGTGGTTGATGACGGCGTGGAAAGCGAGGTCGGTGAGGTCGTCGGGTAGGCCAGCCAATGCGAGATGTTCGAGAACGGTCTCCATCAATGTCCAGCGTTGCGGCCTTGGAATCCGAGCCGGCCACACCTCGACGGCCCAGGGGTGGCGGTGAAGTACATCTCGTGTCGATGTTGCTATTCAGCGGACGCCCTCCTTCCAGTCAGCGCCTGGCTCTGGACGCTCGATCGTGGCGGCGATATCCTCGACCATGGCGTCGAGAAGTTCGTCCTTGTTCAGGATGTGGTTGTAGAGCGACATCGTTCCCGCGTCCAATGCGGCAGCGAGGCTGCGCATGCTGATCGAGTCGATGCCGTCGCGGTCGGCTGCCTCAACCGCAGCGCGTACGATCCGCTTCGGCGTGAGTGGGGTCTTCTGTTCGCTGGCCATGAGAAAACCAAATCTGTGAGCGCGTTTGCGATCAGCGTACACCGTACGTAAAATGATCTCATGTCAGGTACAGCGTACGTACCGATACAACTGGCCGGTACACACTCATGAGGTGGGTCTCTCGTAGCGACGTCGGGCCCATGTTGTCGACACTGTGGGTGTACGTCCTGCTGAACATCTTGTTCCGCGATATCCATGAGCTGTTCCGACCCGGGTTCGTCGAAGAGCTGCTTGGTTCCAATTTTGACCAAGCGGTCGTCTTCGCTGGCGGTGTCGCCCTCCAGCTGCCACTAGCACTTGTGGTGCTGTCGCGTCTGTTGCATCGACGCTGGGCGCGAATCGCCAACCTCGGAGTAGCAGCATTGATGGCGTTGGTCACAGCGACCACCTGGCCCAAGGACGCCGACGACGTCCTCTTCTCGGGTTTCGAGCTGCTCGGACTCGCCGCCATCGCCGTTCTCGCGTTGCGGTGGCGGGAAGACTCTCAAGAGGTGTCAGTTACGCAGGAAACAAGGAGCCCGTGACCGTTCGTTCGACGGCTGTTGTCACTGGCGCCAACTCCGGCATCGGCCTGGAAACCGTCCGGGGCCTGGCCCGTGAGGGTATCCACGTGGTGATGGTATGCCGCAACGAGACCAAGGCTGAGGCGGCCAAGGTCGACATCGAGGCATCCGTGCCGATGCGTCGCTATCGATCGTCCTCTGCGACCTCAGTCTGCAGGTCGACGTGCGACGGGCCGCCGCAGAGATCGAGGCAAAGAACGAGCAGCTCGACCTGCTGGTGAACAACGCCGGGATCATGATCCGATCCCGTCAGATCACAACCGAAGGTATCGAGATGATGCTGGCCGTCAACCATGTCGCGCCGTTTCTGCTCACGGCCCTACTACTACCCTTGCTGCAGGCCTCGACACCCGCCCGGATCGTCAACGTCGCCTCCGGGGCCCACAGCATGGGCAGACTCGATCTCGGCGACTTTCAGCCACCCGGGGCTATGGCCTGTTCGGCTTCTCTCGCTATGGCGAAACCAAGCTGATGAACATCCTGTTCACGCGCTCGCTCGCCCGTCGCATCGAGGGCACGGGCGTCACCGTCAACTGTCTGCACCCGGGAGAGGTGGCCACCAACCTCGGCAACCCGCCGGCTCCGATCCGGCTGCTGCTCCGCATGATCACGGTTGATCCGACCCGGGGAGCCGAGACGACCCTCGCCGCCGCCACCAAGGCCGAGTACGCCGATGTGAGCGGCAGCTACTTCGTGAATTCCAAACCGGCCGACCACAAGCTCAGCGCGGCCGCCCGGGATGGTGAGGCCGCAGCCGCGCTCTGGACCGCCACCGAGGACCTGCTGGTCTCGTCGCCGCCTCGAGCACGTACCGGACCCCCATGAACGACAACGAACGCAGATCCGCAAGTTTCTGGGACCGGCGGGCAGCAACCTACGGCAAGACAGAAGCCGAGAACTCGCAGCTACACACGGCAATGGTTGAAAGATCACTCATGTACCTTGGCAGCGACGACGTAGCTCTCGACTTCGGCTGCGGGACCGGGGCACTCAGCTACAGGTTCGCCCCTCATGTCAAGGCATTGCATGGCGTGGACATATCGCGGCAGATGATCAACGCAGCGAAGGACAGAGCCGACCAAGAGCACGTCGAAGGCCTTCACTTCTCGGATGGCTCGATATTCAACGAGGTATTCCAACCCGATACATACGACGTCATCCTGACTTCCCAGGTTCTGCACGTCTTGAGCAACCGAGACGGGGTTGTCAGTCGCATACATAGACTCGTCAAGCCAGGCGGCTGGTTCTTGTCCACTACGCCGTGCATGAATGAGAGTTAGTCAGTCATGAAGCTCACCAACCGGGCGCTGTCGCTGGCGAGTGCAGCGCGGATCATCCCTTACATGAAGTTCCACTCTGTACCCGAATTGGAGCGGTCGATTTCGGACGCGGGTTTTGAGATCCATGAGGCGGCGGACCTGGCATTCGACCAGAGTTCTGACATGAAATACGTGTTCGCCCGGTTCGTTGCGGCGAGGAAGGGCCGCTGATCTGAATCCACCTCCAAGGACAAATCGCGATCGCCTAGTGCCCCGCCCGCCTTTGTGGAGTTCGCGTCGTGGTTGTGGCTCCGGGTGGCGTCTCTGTGGCGGCTGCGGTTGAGTCCCTAGGTCGATTCCTCTCACCTTCATTCGGTAGTTATCGCTCTCCGAGAGTTCCGAGTCCCTGGTGGACCTCTGGAGCCCCCAGCATGGCTCTCGCTGTACGAGCCGCATATTCGGGGACTAGGCATCTGCTTCTCGAATCGGTCTATTGGTGGGCCGTCTAGGCTTGCCCGATGGAAAAACCCGAACCAACTTCTGCTGGCAGCGAGACTCGTCACCCTCGATCCTTTGGCTCGACCGAATACATCTTGGCGACCGTGGTCGGCATTCTTGTGTTGGTGTTGGCGGCCCTAGGTGGTCGGCATGTTGCCTTCGATGCTTCGATCACCTTGCACGGCGTAATTGCCAACAGCGTGTTTACGCTCCAGGGCATTCTGATACTGTTGCTCTTTTTTCGCCGAGCCTCTACATCTGTCAAGGTGATAGCTGCTTTGTTTTTCTTGCTGCTTGTCGCCCAGATTGGGTTGGGATACTCGGCCAGAAGCACCCATGGGACGGTGGCGATTCACATTCCGCTCGGTGCCGCCCTCTTTGGTCTTGCCGGTCTACAGATCGACAGAATCTATCAAGCCACGAGAAGGCTTAGCCCCATCCGCTGAGTCGACAGCACCGAAACCTGAGGTGGTCTGGACACGGTAGCAACGCGCTAGAACGGCTGATCTGCTCATGGTTGACAGGGCTGACCTCGTGCAGAGCCCACAGGACCTGGTCAGGTTGGCGGGTACGATGAAAGAGCACGGCGGCGGAGGTTTCGTTCGCGACCCTATCTGTGTATGACGAATTGTGATACAATTCGCGACATGGCTCAAGCAATATCTGTTCGACTCGACGACGAATCCCTCCTTGCTCTGGGGCAGCTCGAAGCCTCTGGCATGACTCGTTCACAAGCCATCCGGGCGGCATTGGTCGAGACCGCATCGCGGCACCGAGACAAGCAAATGTTGGCAGCCGAGGTAGTCGCTCTCGAAGCCGACGACGATGACCGGGCCGAGATGCTAGCCGTGGCCGACCTCATGGAAGGCCTCCGTGCTCAGAGGTGACGTCTTCGCCTTGCGCCTCCCCAAGGGAATCGGCCACGAACAGCGCGGGAAACGCTTCGGAGTCGTTGTGCAGTCTGACGCGCTCCTTCCGCGGTCTGTCGTCCTCATTGCCCCGACTTCCAGGAGCGCCAAACCAGCATCGTTCCGACCTGAGATCGAGGTCGACGGGTCACCGACCCGGGTTCTTGTCGAGCAGGTCGGCGCTATCGATATCAGTCGACTCGGAGAATTGGCCAGCCATCTCACGCCGCAAGAACAGTGGGGCGTCGACACCGCTCTCCTCACAGTTCTAGGGTAGAGTTCGACACTCGATGAATGGGTCCGTCCGCTCATGGACGCGGAGTAGCTAGGCTGATGCATGTCCATATTGACCGTCGATCTGCGCTATCGCTATTAGCGCCCCGCGACCGAGAGCCTCTCATAATCTGCCCATCGCTCGACCTGCTGGGTCCAGCCGTCGCCCCAGAAGTCAAGCCGTACGGTCCCGTCTCGCTCCAACTGGAAACAACGTGGCCAACCAAACGCAGTCATCAAGTCGTCGAGGAGAGGTGCGGCGGTTCTGAGCACGCTCTTGATCTCAACCAGGTCCTCAACGTCCGCTGACAGGACTGTTTGAACAGGCGTAGCGACCACTTGCGCGTGGTCGGCCTCCCAGCGCCCGGGACCGGTGGTAACGGTCACAGGCAACCCTTCCGCGACGATGCCGGCAGAGATCATGATCTCGCCATGCACGTCGAACTGCCGTCCCAATACTCCATAGGCCGCGAGACGGGCAACTAGCTCGCACGTCATCCGGGTGTCATAGAAGCCGGGAATCGCCCGCTGATCTCCATGGTGGTCGCCCATGCCTCGTTGGAGACCCGCGTCGGCGACAATCACGCCGAGGAAGGCTCCATCATCGTGGAACTCCATCCACCCATACCGTCGCAGCGTTTCTGCCTCGTAGCCCTTGGCAAGATCGATCCTCTTGAAGCCGGGCTTGAGGTCGGTGAAAAGAACGTCACCGACGCCGTTGGCTCCAAAGACGGGCTGCGTATGCAGTGCCCGAATCTCGGCGAACGTTTCGCGGTCAGGACGGAAGAGTCGCTCGTATGGTTCGAGCGGGACCACGGCGACATAGATCGCTGGAGGCGGCTCCGCGCCGAGACGTTCTGCGACGCGAGAGATCAAGGAATCGAGCCTGGACGACACCCTCTCGACCCGGACGCCGCGAGTTATATACATTTGGGCCACCTCAGCTTCTGAAAGGGGGTGACGACTCCTTCCGGTGCGTCGGTAGTAGCCGAGACGACTGCCCTCCGCCACGGCGAATGGCAGGCGCGTTGAGGAGGGGGTGTCGACGATGATGACGCCGTCTGGGCCATCGCCGATCTCGACTTCGTGTATGTCGATCCGCAGGTGCGGTTCGATGAGACTGTTGCAAATCTGATTCAGACGGGTCACCTCGCTTCCGAGGCCGACCGGTGTGATCCGACTCGCGGCATCGTTCGTATCGTCCTCGATTCCGATGACGATGATGCCCCCGCCTCCGTTCGCCATAGCTGCGACATCGCGAGCGAACTCGCGGCGTTCGTCTGACGAAGTTCCCGGGAGCTGTGACTTGTACTCGAGCCGCTGATGCTCGACGACGGCGTTAGTCACGAGGTCGTCGAATACCGTTTCCTGGAGACCGTCGGCCGCAACACTGAGTACACGTACAAGCATGATGGAGGACATTCTCCCACTTCCGAGGACCCATTGGGCGGTTCCAGATGAAGGTGACAGGAACGGGTCTCCGCTCAAGCAGCGAGTTCAAACAGTTCCCGTCAGCTCCAATCGAAGTCTTCCGTCTCCCAAGACATTCGCGTCCCGACCGGCCGAATTCAGCGCGACCATTTATGGTTTCCGTACACATACATACATACATACATACATGCATGCATGCAAGAGTCCAGAGCCTCAGAGGGAAACACGGATGGCCCGGAACACCAGAATCGGTAGGACCAAGATCAGAACAGCTGTCTTAGTGTTGACGATTGCAGGCATCGTGGGTGTGGGCACCGCGGCCGTTGCTCGGTCCCCCTTCCAGCACACGACCGAAACGACCTGGCATGGCCACTCCATACCGGTAGCAGGTGGCACCCACGCGTGGACCGACCACGACACGGGGACGAAGCACGCTAGCGTCGACGTGTACCCGACGAGCGTTGCTGATCGGCTACACCGGGAACATCGCCCGGTCCGCCACGGCCGACCGGTACGCCGCCTACAACGGCACCGCCCCCGTCGAGTACTCCTCAGGAGGCAAGAAACGGCACCGGCTGTCCATGCGGGGTAACCGGATACTCAACCACGCCATCCACATGGTCGCGGTCACCCAGATCCGCTACGACACCGAGGGCAGGGTCTACTACGACCGCAAACTCGACGAAGGCAAAACCAAAAAGGAGGCGCTACGGGCCTTGAAACGGCGTCTCTCCAACGTCGTCTACCGGCGTCTCGTCGCCGACCAACAGCGCCAGGCTCTAGAGAGTTAGGGCCCGGGGGACACCCAGGAACGTCTCTGTCGCTTGCGTGGCCGGCCTCGCGTCCTGATCACCGGCTCTTCAGCTCAGTCACCCCGGACCCGTCCCCAAACTTACACCCCCGGCCGGTGAAGCCGGCCCGAACCAACGCGCTCGAAACACCCCACTTGACACAAAGAGGCTTCGTTATGGGCGGGTGCCGGGAATCGCAGGGTGCGTCGTGGTGCTCCTACCCACCCCAGATCAAGAGCCACACGGTAAGTGACAGCTCCGAGATGATCGCGGGTACCGCAAACACCAATGAGTGAGCTTCGTTGTTCCCATAGCTCGAGGAGAGAAAGCAAGCGAAGCTGTCGATGAGATAAGCGACTGAGGCGATGATCAACAGGACGCCCAGGACTGTGGGGATGTAGTCCGACCTGACGATCAAATACCCAAGACCGAGTATGTGAAGACCAAAGAACACGAATCCAACGTTGAACGCGTTGTCGTACGACTTAAGAAGTCGCATCGCTTGAGCGTTGAGCGAATCAGGTTGAGACCTCTCGTAATCATCCACCCCACTAAGGATGTCCAACACCGAGAGGAGATAGACCACGGCGATCGCAGCGACCGCGACATATACCAACCGAATCCACGCCGTGAGTAATGACAGGCTGTCACTCACCGGCCTGAGGAAGATATAGAGCGCCCAAGCCACGACCACATCAGCCACAAGGACGACCATCCAAGTAGCGACGCCGACGCGAAATCGCGACTCGGAAGCCACGATATTGCTAGCTGTCGCCGCTGCGTTTCCCCGCACCACTAGCTTCTGGCGGCGTACGTTGCCGAAACCGAACAAGAAGATGACCACGTAGCCGACCCCAGCGATAAGCGCAGCTTCGCGCAGTGATAAATCGGCGATGTCCGTCACTTCAGGTGCCACCATTCGGAGGGTCCTGCTGTCGTATTCCAGCGCGGTGACTGCACTCAAGCGTATCGGTTGCCAACTCCGCCACCGTCTTCCATCCAAGAGGATACCGGCAACCTCCACGAAGCGGAATCTACGCGGGGTCGAGCCGCCCTGCATCAGAGATTCCCCCGCCCATAACCGGCTGGGTGGGATGATGTTGCGCGGTGTTGCACGCCCCGGTTGGGCGGTAGATCACTTGTTGAGCTGAATTGAGTAGCTCTGTCGGGTCTGTTCCGCTGTCCCGGTGGCGTGTGCCACCCCTTCGCCTTTAGCGAACAGAAAGGGGCGACCATGTCAATGGTACGGATGATTGTTGGTGGTGTGGATACCCACGCCGATACCCATGTAGCGGCAGCAGTGGATGGCAATGGTGGGATTCTCGGAATCGAGTCGTTCCCTGCCGACGAGGCGGGGTTCGAGGCGCTCCTTGGGTGGCTCACATCTCATGGCGAGATCGCCCGGGTTGGTGCTGAGGGCACGGGGTCTTGGGGTGTCGGCCGCTCACGGTTCCTCCACGACCAGGAGATCTCAGTGGTGGAGGTTGATCGCCAGAATCGTCAGAACCGTCGCAAGGTCGGGAAGTCTGACCCGGCTGATGCCGTGTCTGCAGCTAGGGCTGCCCTATCGGGGTCAGCGTCGGTGGCTCCAAAGACACGTAATGGGCCGGTCGAACAGATGCGGATCTTGTTGGTGGCGAGGCGTTCGGCTCGTTCTCAACGCATTGCAACATTGAACCAGTTACGGTATCTCGTGTTCACAGGTCCCGAAGCGGTTCGAGCCAGATTCAAGGATCGGTACAAGACCGGCCTGATCAGCGAGGTCGCAAAGTTGAGGCCGCGTAAGGGTTCTGACCCGGTCCTGTACACAACCCAATTCACGATGCGTGCTCTGGCGCGTCGTGTCCAGTCGCTCAACGCTGAGATCAAAGGCCTCGACTCGATGCTCACCGAACTGGTTTCCGATACGGCACCGTTGCTGGTTGGGCTCTACGGGGTCGGCACCGACACCGCAGCATCGCTCCTCGTCACTGCAGGAGACAACCCGCAGCGGCTGCGCTCGGGAACGGTCGTGGGCGCACCTGTGTGGTGTCTGCCCGATCCCCACAGGGTCAGGCAAGACCTCAGGACGGGTCCGGCTAAACCGTGGCGGCAACCGTCAAGCCAACGCCGCGTTGTATCGCATCGTATTGACTCGCATGAGCAGCGACCCCAGAACCAAGACGTATGTGACCCGCCGCCGTGAAGAAGGGAAGAACACCGCTGAGATCGTGCGCTGTCTCAAGCGCTACGTCGCACGCGAAACGTTCAAACACATCCAACACATCACATAAGATCTGGGTGGGAGCCTGACCCAATATCCGGCTGACGCACCGTTCCGGTGCTGTCCTCATAATGACCTGTCGACTCCCACCCACACCACTCTTTGGTTCGGTGTGACCTAATACGAGCCTGCCCACCACACGGTGTGGCCCCACCCAGTCCTGTCCACCAAACCACACGCTCCTTGACATACGAGAATCATTATGTCCGGTCAAGGACTCTGCTGTTTGGTCTGCATTTGGTCCGCGAGACAACACGAAACAGGGCGAATCGACGCGAGACAGTGCAAGGTGAAAACCGTTGGTGTGTATGTACTATCGGCCGAT
>JADFQA010000062.1 GCA_022562055.1 Acidobacteriota bacterium
TCATGACGGACCTCGAAACCCTGGGCGGATGAGCGGATGGGCGTGGGGTTGGGCGGTGCGCCGGAGTCCCTGCCACCGGATTGTGAAATTTTGCAGGTGAATGCCGACAGATGCACGAGGGGACTACAAGGGTGATGCGACGGCACCGCGAAGGAAGGTTGGCTAGCGTTCGTGAAACTCAGGAATACTGAATCACTGGCGACGCCCGCGATGGCTCAGGGTCTGGTATACGTGCCGGACTTGACAAGGGTGTGGCACCGGTTTCGTCTGGTCACGGGCTCGTCCACGCTTGTCGCTGCTGCGGTCCTGGGAGTGTTATGGGGTTGGTGGGGCGGCTACATCACCGCGGCGCTCGCTGGAGTCGCGATGGCGGACACCTATCGTCGCCTCCGGAATCCGGGCCTTGCGCCGATGCCTGCAATGTTCCTCGACGTGACCCTGGTCGGGGTCGCGATGGTGGTGGTGCAACTCAGACCGGCGGGAATCGGGGCGCCATTCATCTACATGCTGGTCATGCCTGCACTTATGCTCCCCTGGAAACGTGCCTGGTGGATCATGGGTTACGCCATGGCCTGGACAGCGGTGGCACTCGTTGGATTCGATGTCACGCCGCTGACGGCGGCGGTGTCACCTGGGGTGATCACGGCAGTTGCTTACGCCATCTTTGGCGGTCACACCGTGGCACTTGTGGTTGTCATCTCGAATGCGCTTGATCGCTCCTACGAGGCCAAGGATCAGTTTCTTGCCGCCATCAGCCACGAGATACGAACTCCACTCACTTCGATCCTGGGGTGGTCGAAGGTGCTTCAAGATGAGTTCGTCACCCTCGACGCCAGCGAGAAGGCAGAGGCTCTCCAGACGATCGAGTCGGAAGCCGAGGAGGTCACTGACATCATCGAAGACCTCCTGGTCGCGGCACAGTTGAACAGCGGTGGACTCGCGGTGCAAAAGCAGTTCATCGACCTTGCCACAGAGGCACGCGCGGTACTGGCAACAATGAAACTCGACCCAAGCCGGCGGATCGCCGTCCGCGGGAGCACCCGCCCAGCGCTTGGCGATCCGCTACGGATACGGCAGATCATCCGAAACCTGATAACCAATACCAAGCGCTACGGCGGATCCGAAACATGGATCGACCTCTACAGCGCCGAATCACAGTGCGCCCTCGCCGTCTCGGACGATGGCCCTGGTGTTTCCCAAGGCCTGCAAGATCACATCTTCGAACCGTATGTGCAGGGCGGTGGCGCACACAGAGCGGAACAAACGATGGGCCTCGGGCTCACCGTATCGCGAGATCTGGCACTACTCATGGGTGGCGACCTTCAATACCGGCACGCTGCGGGCGTGACCGTGTTCACACTGACACTCCCGAGCGCTCCCCCGCAAGAACCCGCCATCGTCGAGCTGGCAAGTGACACAATGCAACCTGCGCCCCAACAGGGGTAACCACGCCGCCGATCCTCATAACAAGCGCATGTCCTCAGCCTTGAGGCAACTTCTGATACGGCTGTGGTGTGCCTCCTTGCTCGGCCATTCGTCCTTACTGGGAAGGCCTCAAGTGCGCCGACGGCTCGGGGAGATCAGCACGGAACCATGACTCGGGACACGAGTGGTCTGTCGCAGAATCGGCAGCCCATCTCATTCACGGAAGGCCGCATTGTCTCCGCGCCCAACAACGATCTGCACAGAGACAGACTCGCCGCCGCAAGCCAGACAGTCAACACATCTCACTTGCCAATCGCGCGGATCTGCGGGTTTCCCAGACTTGAACCGCGCTGACACCGCAGAACCTCGATCGTGGTCGGTCGCTTGTTTTCTAGTCGTCTTCCTTGACGCTACGCATGGACCAGACCAGGGTGCGCATCGACGTGGGTTGCATCAGGACCATGACTACAGCGGCGGCCACATCGTCGGCACTCATCATGTCCGCCAGTCCCGGCATGTCGGGAGTGCGACCTGAGCCCATGGCAAATTCTGTGGCCGTGCCTCCCGGACAGAGCGTGCTCACGCGTATGCTGGATCCGCGCAGCTCCCTGTCGAGGCCACCGGCGAGGCCCACCTGGGCGAACTTCGTCGCGGCATACACAGCCTCATCACCGGCTCCGCGCAGCCCCGCCACTGAGGCCACAATGACGATGTCACCGCCACCCGCTTCGAGGAACCGCGGGACCGCGGCGCGAATCGGCCAGATGGTTCCCGCGACGTTCGTATCGATCATCAGATTGATCTCTTCATCGCTGAGGTCCATGATGCCACCGTACGCACCGACCCCGGCGTTGACCACGAGAGCGTCCAGACGACCGAATCTCGCGTACGCCGCATCAACGAGTCGTTGCGAATCAGCGGGATCTCGGACGTCCATCTCCAAGACGACCGCGTTCGATCCAAGCTCGGAAGCGAGCTTATCGAGCCGATCGACGCGACGCGCACCGAGCACGACGGAAGCTCCCTCGGCCACCAATGCGCGCGCCGACGCTGCTCCGATCCCTGAGCTGGCCCCCGTGATGGCAACAGTGATGCCGGTCAAATCTCTCATCATGGGGAACTCTCTCTGCTTCGTTGGCTGGATATCGGATGCTCAAGTCGAAGCGTACCAGCGAGCGCTGCTCAGCTAGCCGTCGCGCAGCTAGTCGGGACGGCTTTACCGAGGCGTAAGCTCGCGATCGTATCCGGGCGAGCACGACGGTTGGCGTGTCACGCACGTCAGGGTGTGTGGGAAGCATGGGTTGAAGGCGATACTCGTCTCACGCCAAGAACAACAAGGGCGCCTCCGCAGCAGAGACCGCAGGGAGAGCGACATTAGCTGTCATGAAGACACTCGTTCCCTAGCCCGATAGCGGATCAGCCCGGCTCTTAACTTCGACTCGAGCCGACCTCGTCAACTACCCCCGCCATCGAATTACCCGGGGTATCTCAGCATGTCTCGGAGTGTCCAATCATCTAATTCCATTGCGCAAGCGGGCGACCTCTACTCACCGATGACAACGTTCGAGTCGACGGCGTCGAGGACCGCGTCGCCACGTGACCTGTGCCACCGATCCCAGACAATGAGCATCGAAGGTAACACCAGCACGGCAGCAAGGAAGGCGAGAAGGATGGTGTACGCAAGCACGAATCCGAACTGGCGGAACGGGATCGTTGTAGATGTCATGAGAATGCCGAAGCCCAAGACTGTGGTGATCGCTGATCCACCCAACGCGCCACCGGTGTGCGTGAGCGTGTGCGCGATGGCAGCGTCCTCATTCGGCTGTTCAAGACGTTCCTCAAGGTACCGGTGCGTGACGTGAATCATGTATGGGATGCCGATGCCAATTCCAATTGCAGAGATCATTGCGGTAACCGGCCCAAACGGGATGTTGAGGGTCGCCATGATCCCGAAGGTCCACACGACAACCATCGCGACAGGCACGGTGGTGATAAGCCCAAGCATCGGTCGACGTAACTCGAACCAGAAGTTGATCACCAGCAGAAGGAACGCAGCTCCGAGAGTGAGCAACAGCGACGACAGTTGCGAGTCACGAAGCGAAGTCACAACCAGGTCTGAGATGATGAAGCTCGATGTCGCAACAGACTCCAACCCGGCCTGCTGGCCGCCAGAGAACACGCTGTTCAAGTCTTCCGCAAGATTGGCAGCACTCTCCTCTCCAGCGACCGTATCAAACCTGAACAACGCTGCCGAATAACCAGACTCGTCTGCGGCCAGCACACCATCCATGACGACTGACTGGCTGGCGACTGCGGCGTCGTACACCAACGTGAGATCTGCGTTTGACGGGAAAGTTCGATCCTGTCCAAACCCGGCGTCCGCAGCGGCCGCCGCGGTCGCAACGTCGTGCATTTCTCCGTCGGGATCCATCAAGGCGAGCATCACGCCAATAAACGACGTCCCTGTTGGGAACTCTCCGACGCCTGGCACGTCAATCGATCGCACATGAGATATGGCAGGCGCGGCCGAATAGCTTTCAAACATCGTGTTCCACGCAGCGCCAGTGGCGACGTCACCGCTCACCAGTACCGACGTCGACTCTGGAAAGTCGAAGCGGTCGCTCAGCGTTATGGCAGTATCGCGAAGAGGCGAAGTCGTCGGGACGAAGTCCAGAAACGAGAACTTGGTGGATAACCCCGTCATCGCGTAGGCACCCAGGCCCGTGAATAGCAAAGCCACCACAATTGTGACGGCTGCGAACTTCTGAGGTAACACCGCAGCCCTCCCGACGATCTTTGGCAGAGCCCGCGCCTCGCCGACAGCGAGACCATCCGTGTCCAGTCGGTGGTGTCTCTCCGCCCGTCGGTCTAACAATTCGCGCACAGCGGGCATGAACGTCAACATCAGCAGGAACGAGAACGCGATGCCCACAGCCGCGAGCTCACCGAACTCTGCAAGTGCAGGGAGGTCGTTCGTAATATTGGTAAGGAATCCGACCGCTGTCGTCAGAGTCGCGAGAACAAGCGCAACACCGACAGTCCTGATTGCCGTAGAAATCGCTGCGTCGACGGTCTTGCCGTCGTGGAGTTCCTGGCGGTAACGCGAGGTCATGTGGATCGCGTAGTCGACGCCGAGACCGATGAGGAGAATCGGCAGGATCTGAACCATCTGTGATTGTTCCTCGAAACGTAGATACCCATATCCGTTCATCCACTGAATGACCAGGCCGATCGTAAGGAACGTCAGCAACGTATCGGCGACCGTTCTGCGGATCCGTCGACTCCCAACCGTCCATAGGAGAAACGCCGCGACGTAGAACATCAAGGCGGTGAGCAGCACCGGACCCAACCCGGCGTCGGCCCACGATGCGGGCAGTACGTCGGGGAACAGCAGCGCGAGACCCGGAGCGATCGAGATACTCGCGCCAATGACCATCAGAACAATCCCGACAACGAACAGCCCACGATCTCGGACAGAACCGGTGCGCACCATAAACACGCTGGCCAGGACAAGCAGGATGATGAGCCCTGCCGATGCGAACAGCCGGAGGATCTCTTGCTGAAAGTCATCTGAGGATCCGAAGATCAGCTCCTGGCTAAACGGATCCATCGCTATCGACTCCGACGTCTGGGCGATTGACACAGCGTCCGCGACAGCCACAGCCCGCCTCGCTGACTCATCAAAGTCGTCGCTCGAGACATACGAGATCGCAGTCAACCCATACTCGGCGGTGGCGGTCTCGAAGTTCGCGTCCTCGGATACCAACGCCGTCATGAACGCCTGAAACTCCACAGGGAGCTCCCCAAATCCCCCGACGTAAAGTGCCTTCACCTCAGAGTCCGAGGTCGGATACTCAGCGCCTGCCTGAAGAGCGAACTGCACAGGGGCGAGATGGCTCAGAACCGCAGAGAACTCTTGTGAATCAGCAAGATACTGCGCAGCATCGCTCGCCCGAACACTTTCATCGAGAGCGAACACCGCGTTCAGGGCGTCAAGCGTAATCACGTCACCCGTCGAGGAAGAGGTCAACACCTGCATGCTTGCGACAGAGCCGAACGTCTCTGAGATGAACGTTGAAGCTGATAATTCTGGGGCGTTCGGGGCAAATGCCTCGTTCTGATCCTCAGCAGGCAGAAACTGAGATGCCAACGAACCGAAGACCATGGTCAACACGACTGTCACGCCAACGACGACCCACGGCACCCTTCTCACCGCGCTGGCAAGACCTCTCACCAATGATTTCACGACATCCTCCACCTGATCGACCTGAGTCAGAATACGACAGAGTCCACCAAATCGACACTAGTACACCGTCCCAAGGATTCTGCCTCTCAACGATAGCCCCCTGTGTCCGAGCAACCGGCGGACTCGATACATGGTGACCGCCGCGATCGAAAGACCCGGATCGAGGAGCGCGCGGAGCGGGCACACTCCCGCCGCCACAGACACCGTGCCGTCAACGAGGCTGGTGTAGGACCGACGCACCGTATTCAAGAAGACGAATCCCCCTAGGCCGGTTCCGGAGCGACACGATTCCAGCGCTGGGTATGTCGACGGGCGAGATAGTGGCACGAAGGTCACTGTGCCCGCAGCCGGCAGCCGATTGTTGTTGACAGAGTGCCATCAATGACCGACAGTGTTATCGGCAGTCGAGGCGCTACGTGCCCTCGTCAGAAGTAAGCCCCGGATCGGCGATGATTCATCGTCCCGGGGCCGCTGCGCGTCTAGGGCACATTGACGCGAGTCGAGTCGCGCATCCGGCATTTGATGCCGCTGACCGTCTCGCAATCGACACCGTATCGGCAGCCTGAGCGAGCGCCCGCCGCAACGTCCGCAAGCCACTGGATCGGTATCCGGTAGCCTGCTCGCCATGCGCTCGACGATCCATGTGACCGGCCACGATATTGAATATGACGTGCTCAACCCTGAGGGGGAGGCGCCATGGGTCGTCTTCTTGCACGAGGGGCTGGGGAGCATTGACCTGTGGCGGGGTTTCCCGGCGGACGTTGTCGCGGCGACGGGGCGGCCCGGGCTGGTGTACAGCCGCTACGGATACGGCTTTTCGGATGCGTTCACCGTGCCTCGGAGTGTCAACTTCATGCACCATGAGGCGCTGGTGATACTCCCTGAGGTGCTCGCCGAGTTCGGTATTGAGCGCCCGATCCTGGTCGGTCATTCCGATGGGGCGTCGATCGCCCTCATCCATGCCGGGGCGGGTCACCCCGTTGCGGGGATCGTTGCGCTGGCACCCCATGTCTTCGTCGAACCGATAGCGATCGCCGCGATCGAGGCGGCGAAGGAGCGGTTCGCCACTACTGATCTTGCTGACCGGATGGGCCGCTATCACCGAGACCCCGTCGCGACGTTCCGTGGCTGGAACGACATATGGCTCGACCCGGCGTTCTTGGACTGGGACATCACCGAGTACCTGCCCACGATCGAGTGCCCGGTCCTCCTGATCCAAGGCCACGACGACGAATACGGCACGTTCGCCCAACTCGACACAATCGACTCCGCAGTCTGCGGTCCGGTAGAACGCCGAGAACTGAAAGACTGCCGCCACTCCCCCCACATCGACCGCCGGCCCGAGACCCTCCAGGCAACAATTCGGTTCATCAACACTGTCATGGCCGCTCGGTGACTTCGCTACGCCCAGACCAGACTCGAACCGAGGACACATCGCCCTTCGCTCCAAGAACGGCCGCACACTCGTCCGATACCATGTACGCAGACGGTGGACCGTCGCGACTCCAATCCTCAGCCTTCGCGTCATGTTAGATCTCGGCGCTCGCGCCGAACGTGGCAGGTCCACGAAACGTCGGCATGTGCGGAGCTCACCAACCCGATCCTAAGCAGCACCTTCCAGACGCCGTGTGAGCAACTCAAGACCGAGATTCGGCATCCTACGCGAGACCCTCGAACGGCCACCGGATACTGCGAGAGCGCTCGCCTCAGCGAGCAACTCATCGTCGCCGAAGTCCGACAAAGCACGACCATCCACCATGCTCGCTCGACGTTCATCAATGGCACGGCTCGCCGCTCTCAAGTCGGAGAATTCCACCGCCGCCTGCCGGATGTGCGCGTAGCTTGAGGCCTCCATGCGCTCGATCAGATCGGCATACTCGTCCGCAGTGAGGTACAGGGCAGCAACGAGTGGGACAACCCCTGCCATGTCTGACTTGTCCCTATCCGACATGCTCAACGCGGATGTGAGCACGTCGGCGACACCGGCAGCTGTGCAGCTGCACAGCGCCAGCCAGAAGAAAAGGGTCGCCCGTCGTCGCAGACCGCTCTGTACAAGGAGCTCGCATGCGTCACTATTGGTCAGATCGAGCGCATCTCGGTTGACGAAGAGATACAGGAGGTCGTCGCCATCGAGCAACTTCTCGCGACGCTGCCTGAACAGATCGACGGATCGTGATAGAAAGTAGCTTGGTTCATCTCGCACTTCTCCACTGTCCACCATTCGCAGGTGAGCACTCTCGGGAGCCGAAACGACCATCTGGAACTGTTGGAGAATTCGATTTCGTTGATCCTCGCGCCATCGGAGGTAATCCGACCGTCTTGCCGTCTCAACCTTCGTATTGTGCCTGACGAGCACAGCGTTCTTGTGGAACACCAGTTGGGCTCCATTCCCATGGTTGCCGTCCCTACAGAGCACTAACGGTGGGTTGGCCGCCTTCGGTACGATCACGTCCACGACAACGCGACCCTCGGGACAACCGTCCGAGGTGAGTCGCAGATCGATCTCGAGGTGGTCGGGATTGAGGAAGCGATCGAGCAGGTCACCGATCGTCGCTGGATCCCACTTATCAGCTTCGTCACCCTCTACGCCTACGACCGTCCCGTCGTCAGCGACACCGATGCGAATGCGACCACCGTTGGTGTTCGCCATACCAACAATCTCTCGTACCAGTTTCAGACGATCGTGTAGGTTCTCCGGATTGAGGGACTCCTTGAACTCGAGCGTTTTACTTTCGGTCACTTTTGATCTCCGTGAAACTCAGTGGTGGCTCCCATCTGAAGATACACGGGTGCGTTCGGATGTTGCTCGTTTCGGCTTCGCGCGTCATGCCGCGATGCGGGTACCGACCACCACCGCCTGTCAAGTTCCGGTACCCGTGCGACGGTTTTGACTCCGGTACGCGTGTGACACTGTTAGGGCGCGGCGTTGATGCGTCGGGGCCGTCCGGCGGGGTTCGCAAAGGCGCCGTGTTCTTTGGCCGGGTCGTGTCGGGTGGCGTGGCTGCGGATGAGGGACTGTCCGGCATTTTGTGTAAGAGGCGACTAGAACTGGGGCTGGCGTTGCCGGCTCTGAGGAAGGACGCTTATGAAAAATATTTCGCAGGAGTTGTTGGACGAGTTGTTAGCTGATTATGAACGCCCGGAGGACCTGATAGGTCCTGATGGGTTGTTGAAGGAGCTGTTCAGTCGTCTGGTTGAAACCGCGGCTGGTTCCGAGTTGACGGACCCTTTGGGTTACGAGAAAGGTGATCCGGTGGGGTGGGGGTCGGGGAACTCGCGTAACGGGACGACGTCTAAGACGTTGTTAACAGATCACGGTGCGGTGCCTGTGGCGATGCCCCGGGACCGTAACGGGTCGTTTCAGCCACAGATCGTTACCAAGGGTCAAACCCATTTCGACGGGTTTGATGACAAGATCATCTCAATGTACGCCGGGGGGATGACCTACAGCGAGATTCAGGGCCACCTCGCCGATATTTACGGTGTTGAGATATCGAAGGATTTCTTGACCCGGGTCACCGACGCGGTCCTTGACGATGTCAAGGTGTGGCAGAACCGGCCCCTGGATCCGTGTTACCCGATCGTGTGGGTCGACGCCCTTGTTGTCAAGATCCGCACCGATGGGGTGGTCCGTAACCGGCCTGCGTATCTGGTTTTGGGACTCAACATTGAGGGCCGTAAAGAGGCCCTGGGCCTATGGATTGGGAAAGGCGGCGAGTCAGCAAAGTTTTGGCTCAAGATCTTCAACGACATCAAGAACCGTGGTGTCGAGTCGATCTGTGTGGTGTGCTGTGACGGGTTGACCGCCTTACCTGAAGCAATCGAAGCTGTGTACGGTGACGCTTGGATCCAGACGTGTGTGGTGCATCTGATCCGTAACAGTCTCAAACATGTGTCTTACAAAGACCGCAGAGCCGTAGCCCGGGACCTTAAACCGGTGTATCAGGCCGCCACTGAAGAGGTAGCTGTATCAGCACTCGTCGCGTTCGAAGACACCTGGGGTGACAGGTATCCAATGATTTCGGAGTCGTGGCGGGCCCGGTGGGAGCTCTTCATACCGTTCCTGGCGTTCCCCGAACCGATCCGCAAAATTGTGTACACCACGAACTCGATCGAAGCAGTGAACCGGCAGCTCCGCAAGATCATTAAAACAAGGGGTCATTTCCCAACCGAAGACGCCGCCATGAAGCTGCTGTGGCTGGCGTTACGCAACGCTGAGAAGAAATGGACCTACCCGATCAAAGAATGGCCCAGGGCCCTCCACCAATTCGCGATCTACTTCCCCGGCCAAATACCCCTCGACTTGTAAACCGAAACCG
>JADFQA010000063.1 GCA_022562055.1 Acidobacteriota bacterium
GTAGAACACTTCAATGTAGTCAAAGATCACTGCCCGGAGCTCGGCACGGGTATCGAATGTTTCAACACCGGTTATCCAGACGATCTCGCGTTTCAATGTCGCCCAGAACGCCTCCATTTTCGCGTTGATGCTCCTATAGATTGTCAAACCGGTTTATGCAGCTTGGGGGAGTCCGTTGGCCGCTGTGCGGGTGGCTGGTTCGGGGAGGAGGTGGTAGAGCTCGCGTGCAACGTAGCGTTTCAGGCATCGGATGATGTCCTTTTTGGAGAGTCCTTCAGCGGTGCGCCGTTGGACGTACGCAATGGTGGGTGGGTGCCATCTCATACGGACGATGACAACGCGGTAGAGCGCAGCGTTGGCTTGCCGGTTCCCTCCTCGGTTGAGTCGGTGCCGGCCTGCGGTTTTGCCTGATCCTGTTGGGATTGGGCAGACTCCACACATTTTGGCGAACGCTGCTTCTGAACGGATACGGTCGGTGTTGTCGCCTGCGGTGATGAGTATCTCAGCTGTGGTGTCGAATCCGACGCCGAAGCGTTCCAGCATCTCGGGTGCTGCAGTTTTGGTGAGTGTCTTGAGATGAGCGCTGTGGGTCTTGATCTCCTCGTGGAGTTCTAAGTAGCGATGTGCAAGCGACGCCAGGCTATGGCGGATCGCCACCTCGGGATCTGTGATGTCGCCGGTCGTATCGAGGCTCGCGCAGGTGACAACGAGTCGATAGTTGGTGAGTGGCTCGAGCTGCCCACGCAGTTCGTCGGATGCGGTGACGAGCACAGCTTTGAGTGTGATGATGGCTGCTGTATGGGCTTTCACTGCTGTATCCCTGGCGATCTTGACGACACGGATCGCTTCGACCAGCCCGTCGGCGAGTTTCGGAGTGACTGCTCCATGACCTGACAGGACGACACGTGCAGCGTGCTCGGCATCGATCGTGTCACTCTTGCCCGCTGCCCGCCGTTCACCCCTGCGTGGCGGGCGGGCAACCTCGAAGACTTTGTGATCGTGACGACGCAAGAACTTGCTAAGCCCGGATCCGTACGATCCGCACCCCTCGACACCGAACGCGTGAATATCACCGAGCGATATCGCCCAGTCGAGGAGCTCGCAGTAGCCGTCGGGTGTTGCTGAAACGAACCGTGCCTCCCCGATAACCCCTCCGAGACCGTCGATCGCGACAGCGACGTGTTGATCCTTGTGGGTATCGACACCGATGATGACATCGGTGCGTTCAAGTGCGATGCTTGACATGACTATTGATCCTTCCGGTCGATGGTTGTGCTCGCTGGCCGGGCGGGAAGGACAGGACTGCGATGAGACCTGGATGATCAGGCTCCTATGAGGTCACTGCCCGTCCGGTTCGGCGAGACGTTTGATCGCCGTCTCAGATGGCCGACACGTCAACGCAAAGACACGAAGTCGGTCGTAACAAGGGTCAGGCCACCCGAGACAGCCACAACCGGAAGCCTCCCACATACGAGAGAATCCCGACAGGAGGATCCTCGCAGTCGTAACAACAACGCGTGTGCGCCCGGCAGCACTTGAACCAGCCCACAGAGCATCGGCGCAACCGACCCATTAAAGCGGCCCGTCGCCGACGAAGGAGGCGAAAGAGACGCGACCGTCCAGCACCGCTGGACCACGGTTCCAACCGCATACGATGGGCGAGACAAACATCCGAACCGGACCCGTGAGACTAAAGCGGAGGCTACCGAAATGCGTGGCACAAGACTTTGTGGGCCCGGCAGTGTGCTGTTTCAGGACATAGGAAACACATGTCGCGCGACATAGGAAACATTCGACGAGTGCTTTCGTTGGCTGATGTCGAAAGCACGTTCCATCATCATGTCCGTTGTTGTCGAGGGCCGCAGCCAAGCCGATACGGCTCGCCTCTATGAGGTCTCACGGTCGTGGGTATCGAAACTCGTTGTCCGTTACCACGCTGAGGGAGGCGCAGCATTCGAGCCGAGGTCGCGTCGACCCCACACGTCACCTCGAGCACTGGATCCGGCGACGGTTGCTCTGATCATCGACCTGAGAACAACACTTACTGGCAAGGGCCTCGACAACGGTCCTCACACCATCAGTTGGCACCTCGACCAGCATCACGGTGTGGTGGTGTCTGTCGCGACGATCTGGCGGCATCTCAAGACAGCCGAACTCATCGTCTCGGAGCCCAAGAAACGTCCCAAGGCGTCCTACATCCGGTTCCAAGCCGAGCTGCCAAACGAAACGTGGCAATCAGACTTCACTCACTGGCACCTCACAGACAGGAACGGAGTGGAGATCATCACGTTCCTCGACGACCACTCGCGCTACGCCCTCTCGGTGACGGCCCACACACGCATCACCGGCACCATCGTCGTCGACGAATTCCTCGGAACCGCTGAAACACACGGGCTCCCAGCATCAGTGCTCACCGACAACGGCATGGTTTACACCGCCAGGTTCGCCGGGGGGAGAGGCGGGAAGAACCGGTTCGAGCGCACCCTGATGGACCTACGGATCATCCAGAAACACTCCCGACCCAACCACCCGACCACGTGCGGGAAAGTGGAACGGTTCCAACAGACACTCAAGAAGTGGCTCACCGCACAACCCGAAGCCGTAACCATCCACCAGCTCCAGGACCAGCTCGACGCGTTCGTTGATGAATACAACCACCGGCGTCCCCACCGATCCCTCAAAAACATGACCCCGGCAGCGCAATACACGCTGCTGCCCAAAGCCGCCCCAGGCGAATCAGACATCGACAACCACTACCGGATCCGGCACGACATCGTTGGAGACACAGGGACCGTCACCCTGCGCCACGCAGGAACACTCCACCACATCGGCATCGGGCGAACCCACGCCCGAACCCATATCATCATGCTCATCGATGACCTCGACATTCGCATCGTCAACCCGACTACCGGAGAACTCCTCCGCCGCCTCACCCTTGACCCCACACGCAACTACCAACCCCAAGACAAAGAACACAAGAAAACTCCCAAACCGTAGGTTCAGGAGTTTCCGATGTCGCGCGACATCACATCGTGGAGCTGATGGGATTCGAACCCACGACCCCTTGACTGCCAGTTCACGAAACCCCATCCCGAGTGATCCCGCTCCATCACCCGCCATCGGAGAAACCCTTGCGTTCATTGGGTTTCCGTCCCGCTGCGTCCCCACGCGTGCGGTTGCGCGTTCCCTGGTTTCCACGCCTATAGGCACCGCGTGCATAATGAACCCCAGCAGCCGAGTCTTACCTCTTCACCGTCCCTTGAGACGTACCCGATTCCTTGCGAAGTTGACGGACCAGACGAACCGCCTGGGCCTTCTCCTCCGCTGTATACCGACGCGTAGTCGGCTTCCTAGAAATTGATCCGTTCTCCATAACTCTCAGCCTCGCATCCAAGGTCGAGAGCCTCCAGCATTCCCAGGGCGAACCAGGCCCCCAGGGCCGACACGTCTGCGATTCGGGCGACCATTGGCACACCCAACGGTATCATCGAACTGACCTGACCCCCTGCACCGCCGAAACGTCACCCAAGACACGCAACTCAAACGTGACCACACTTCGCCCCTCCGATACGAACGATACGGGTTGCTCCGGTCTGACGGTCAGTTCCGCACAGAGGCGACGTCTGCCGAGTGAAGACAGATCAGGCGGACTCCGTGGCTTGGCGTATCGGAAGAAACGCATTCAACCAGGGGTTTCGGTACTCATCGACGCTCATCGATTCGCGTCGTTTTTCAGCAGAACGCGTCCCGTGCGCGTCCCGGCGCGGCTATGGGCCAGCTGCGGCATTGAGCCCGACCGGTCACGTTGAGTGCCAAGGCCGATATCGGGCACCCACCTTCAACGTGCGGTCCAGCCCGTGAGGGCTAGGCGGGCGTTCGCGCCTCCTGATCCTGTGACGGATCCTGTGCAGGCCAGGGACGTCGACTCAGATGAACCCTCATCGTCACGGTGGGGTCCCACCGATGGTCACGGACAGGGGTTGGTCGGGTCCCATGCGGCGGACACTTCGACCGCAACGGGAGTCTCATCTGCCTCCGGATTGGCAATTGTCCGGTCCTCCTTGACCAGACCTCCTCCTAACAGGGTGCCCGCATCGCCGTCGAACTCGACCGTGAACTCTGAGTCGATCACGTTCGACCAGATCCGACCCTCCTGAACGAAGCTCACCGTTGGTCCTCCGTCGTCGGTGATGACGACATCGAAGCTGGACCCATCGTCCCCCCGGAACTGGACCGAGACGGTGCCCGTTCCCGTGGGGTCGAAGGTGTCAACGCATCCCGAGATCAGGTTGATCGATTGTCCAGCAATGGTGAAAACGCCAGAGAAGCCACCAGCAGCGGAAACCGATGTCGTGCCGGTCGCCTGGGGAGCGTCGCTCTCACCTCCAACAACTGTCGGGCCGGGCCCAGAGGTGGAGGTGGTTCCCAGGCCCGTGGCCGGAGTGGCTTCCGCTCCGCTCTCGTTGGAGTTGCTACACGCGGCGAGTACAAGACCAATGATGACGATTATGAGAAACCCGGGCGTTCTCAAGGAGTACGGCTTCGATGTGCGCATGTGGACGGGTATTCTAGACAGAGACGGGTGTCTTCGTGTCCTGAGTCACAAATCATATACAGAATCTCACCGGCCTTCAACGCCCCTGGCGGCGTCCTCCGCCTCGACACAGTCCAGACTTTACCCTCGTTGTGCGTCCTTGCCAGGAACGCCGATGCCTCGGGGAGATCAGCACGAACTTACGACTCAGGACACTAGGACGCAACGCCTATTCGCTGAGCTGGGTGACGTCTACTTCAAGGACGAACATGGGATCCATCGTCAGATCCGCGAATCCGACCCCGTCGGCCACTTGGATATCGAACCCCTGGGGGTACCACTGCGCGGGGAACGTCGGCACAGCGCTAAAGAATGCCGTGGGGAAGGATTCCGCAAATGCCACACACCTGGGAACTTGCGCACGCCACTGCACGTCGGCCTCGGTGGCGTCCACTCGAAGGGTCAGCCACTCTGCGCCATCCCTCAGAGTCCGGGTACCGGTCACCTCGAACGTGAACGTTCCCGTCACCTCTATGACCTCTAACGTGACATCATTCTCTACGCATTTTCCCGAGCCGAGGATCGTTCCTATCCCCTCTCCGTCGACTTCGCCGTCGGCATCGACCGTGAAGACTCCGTCCCACAGGAACCTGATTACTTCTCCAGGGTCCGTCATCATGTCCAGGGTCATGGCCAGTGACCAAGTCGAGTCGACCTGATGCCACTTGATCTCGAGCATTGCCTGCTGTGTGATTGGCATCCACTCGGGAACCAGCATCAGGATCCGAGGTTCCGTCACGAACGCCATAAGGGCGTTCCTCATGTTGAAACGGGCACCGACGAAGCCGAAAACCTCCCGTTCTGATCCTTTGCCGCCATCTCGTTCCTCGCGGGGGACATACGTCAGCCTCGCCTCACCGGCGAGATCGGTGAACGATTCCGGATACCCCTCTCTGAACCAACCGTGATCGTCGAGCACCTCGCCGGAGTCCCAGGCGATCCGCACTCCACGCAGCGGCCCGTGGACGGGCTGACCCAGGTTGACCAGGAGGCCGCAGTCGGGCACGTAGACGTCCTGCGAGAAGTACTCCAGGTTCACGGTCACGACGAAATCCACCGGCTCCCCTTCAGCGCCGTGACCCTCGTGCGCCGTGCCCGGGACCGCCTCGATCGTGGCTTCCACCCCAGAAACCAGCATCAGCCCGTGTATCGCGTAGTACGCCTCGATAACGCTCACAGCAAGCGGACTCGACCTCCAGGCCTCTCCCCAGATCGAGTGGACGACCCCGTAGCTGATCGTTCCGCAGCTCTGGTATACAGCCCGGGGAGCCTTTGAGCGTCCCGCGGCGGTCGGCGGTCTCTCCGCAAGAGCCGTCACCCCAATGGCGGGCATGAGTCCGGCGCTGGCAGCCTGCGACTCTGAGGTGCCGTTGGGCGGGACGAACGTGTCGAGCATCACCAGCCACTCCTCGAGCGGTGTCAATTCGAGATCGCCTTCGAACACGATGCCTGCTGCTTCGAACAGTTGCACCAGGTACGCCTCGGGGACGGCGGCATAGGTGTCGTGGTAGAACCGCAGCAGATCATCGATCGTCCCGTCGAAGCCCAGTTCGTCAACCCGACTGTGTGTGATGGCGAACGGTCTGGGTGGAGCGGTCGCCATGCGAACGAGCGCCGGGACTTCGAAGTCGTACAACCAGAAGTCGTCCTCGCTCGTCTCGGACCCGCCCAGCACCCGCTGCCCGCTACCGGTGTAAACCCCGATTCCGAGATTGGCAAGAACCGACCAGACACCCGATTCGGCCGTTGCCGCGTCGGTGAGAGCCGCAGCCGTCTCGGCCGGGCTGAGCCTGATCACGTCCTCACCCGGTGCCGTCACCAACCCGCCACCGGTCCGATCCGGGGCCGAGACGTTGGTCGGCACAGCCGACGCCGAGGATGGATCGTCGGACGAGGCGCATGCCACCACAACCAGCGCCAGCGCAGGCAGGAGGGCAAATCTCAGCCAGGAACGCAAGCGTGGCACCTCCTGTACTCCCGCGGTCACGGCTACCACCCGTTGCGGATTCTAGCCACGAGGGTCGACTGTGCGTCACGTGTGGACACCTCGGATGCTCCGAGAGCCAGCTGACCCACGGCACCAAGCACTGGCTGGAGAGCGGTCATCCCAACACTCCGATGAACCCGGACGGGTTCACCCAGAAGCGGTGCACGTCTCTACTGTAAACCGGCGCGGCGGTTGGTGAGTGGCTCGATTGAGGCACACTGAGAGGCCAGATAAGAGCGCATAACGCTCGGTGGCCCACCGAGAATCCAGCCGATCAAGGCGCTCGTGATCCGGCAGGGAGCATGTGGGGGGTGCGCTGATCGTATGGGAGGGCTGTACACGTCACCACGCGCGATCTGGCACTGAACTGCAGTTAATCCACTGTCAGATGATGATGTTGGCGATCAGCTACGCCACGGCGGCTACGGCCAACACAGCTGTCGCTGCGAACAACCAGCGTGTTGCGCGGGACGTTGACTTGGCGGCATCGGAAGCGGACTTGGCTGCTTGTGCCGCCTTTTCGGAAGCGGCGTTGACGATACGTGCTGCCTTAATGTTTAACCGGGCAGCGAAAACAGCCTGAGCTTGGGTAGCTCTTCGGCTTCCGGGTTGTGCGTTCACGCCGATCCATTCGGTCAATTCCGCCAGCGGCATAGTCCAGAAGCGGGCCTCAAGTGGCTGGGGGTCTGTCTCTGGTGGATCGAGCCAGTAGTTCGAAGCTTCATACTCCAGAGACGTTTGGCGGCTCGGGCACGTCTGCATCGGAGGCCCCGTGGGGTCAATTTGGGGTCACAGGTAGCCGTCCAGTCGGGGGCCGAATCGTGAGCACTCACGGGCGAAACACGAGAGGCGACTGGACGGCTGTCCAGTACCCATAGGGTTTTGACAGACGTCCAGTCGCCTGTATACGCCGTACGCCCGGAGGGACTTGAACCCCCAACCTCCTGATCCGTAGTCACGAGGTTTATCCGGGTCAGCGTTGGCGCTCCGACTGGTCGGTGTCTCGTGTCATGTGGCTTCGGTTATGAAGGACCGCATGTCGGTGCCTAGTTTCTCCAGGGATCATAGGTGCACATACATCATGTGGCCTGCCTCGTAGTACCTCATCGTGACGTTGTCGCGAATCTCGGGGTCGAGATCCATGTGGTTGAAGGTGTACTCGGTTGCGAAGTACGGCGTTGCGAGGTGGTAGTACCCGTTGGTGACGAGCACGTTCATGTGACGGTTTCGTGACATCGTGTCGCGGAGTGTTTCTGAGACGTCGACGTATGCGTTCTGGAACGCCTCATAGTTCCAGGGCTGTACCCGATCGGACAGGATCTCGTACGGGAGGTCGCTCTCGTAACCCAGGTCTGCTCGCAGGTAGTGCTTGAGCGCGGAACTGTATGCGCTCATGACAGCGTCGATGGAAGGGTCGTTCTCCATCGTGTCACCGTCCGTGAACCGGTCGATACCGGTGTACCGGCTGTCGATTCGCCCGACCGGTCGATTGCGGTCCCGCAGAACCTCTCGGCAGTTGCACAGGATCTCGATTCGCATGTTGTACCGGTCGAGATACTCGCGGTCGAGCCCCGTGACGCGTTCGAGCTCGTCGAGGATCGCAGTCTCGTCGCTGGCATCGATGCTGGTTCCTGCGACTATCTCTCGTACATCGCTCATCCCGACTAACCCAGCACGCATATCCGGTGCGATGTCAGGGGGTCAGCGTTCGATCGGGTACCCAACGATCGTGCCCCACTCGGTCCAACTTCCGTCGTAGACCCTGACGTCGGGGTGGTCGAGCATTCATGCCAATGCGAACCATACGAGGGACGCTCGATGACTGAGACGGCAGTACACAACAATGTCTTCTTTGTCCGAGATGACAGGGTCGAGTAGGGCTGCGAGATCATCCTTGGCCAGGTACGAACCGTCGTCGTTGAGGAGATCACGAAAATGGAGATGTCGAGCGCCAGGAATCCGGCCGAGGCGCTCAGCTCCGTGGTCGAACTCGAACCAGGATGGCGAGACCCGCTCACCGCTGTACTCCTCGTGGATCTGACATCGAGCAGCAACCGATTCGAGCCGTGGAGTCCAGCGACTACATCGTCGCGACTTATCAAGGAAGTCGTGTTGCCAGCACGCGTTGCGAGCTGTCGCGCGGCGATACCTGTCGCCTCATGGCCGAGCCTTCCATCCTCAGTGAGCCACTTCTAGCGACCACCGTCAACAAGCACTGTCTGATCTTTCGAATCCCGCCATTGCAAGCACCCAGAAGGCGTACGTTCCATATTGAAACGGGTCACCCACGATGGCGATGGTCGACTCGTCGGAAACGCCAAACGCCTGTAATCGCTGCACCAGGGTGTCGATGTCGGGGAACCGGCGTTCGATATCGTCCCAGCACAAGTCTCGCCAATACACGAACCGAGCATTCGGGACGTGTCGTTCCGCAGAGTCCGGCGACAAGGAGTGCCGACTCGAAACCTCTACAACGACCAGGTCTTCAGCATCAAGATGCTCGTCGAGCCAATTCGTAGATACCAGCCGCGACCCTGAAGACATCCGCCAAGCCTAGATCATCGCCAAAGAGCAGGCACGCATATCCGGCATAGTGTTCGGCGGTCGGGCCGGGCCGTGACAGCGCTTGTACTTGAGACCTGACCCGCAGGCGCCGCGATCGTTGCGGCCCACCTGCACACGAGTTGACGGCGGCTAAGACGCGAGCTGCGACGCCAACTCGTTCTGCTCAGACCCAGACATTCGAACCATTGCACACCTCCATCGAGAACAACTCTCGTCGAACGTGATGCAACGACCACCTGAATTCAAAGCCGTTATGCGTGTGGTTGCTGGTCGCCTACGACCAGCGGATTCGGTGATTGCGGTGCCACGTTTCGAATAGTTCATGGTCGCCGGTGATGGTCACATTCGAATCATCACCCCGGTTCCACACCGCCAGGTAGAGATCGCATGC
>JADFQA010000064.1 GCA_022562055.1 Acidobacteriota bacterium
AACAGGTAGTGGTCGCTGTCTGATCCGCTGGCTGGGATGTCGGTCTGGGACTTGAAGATGATGTGGGTGTCTGTCGTGTTGAGGTTACGAACCTCTCGGTCGACTTCGTTCCAGGAGCCGCCGTTCCTGTAGAAGATCCGCAGGTCGTTCCCGTCTGAGCGTAGCTTTCCGCTACTGATGAGCGACTGCGTGTCGATACCTGTGACCCGAATCGTGTAGCCGTTGTAGCCGCCGGACGGTGCGTTGGCTCCAACGTTGATCGTGAGCTGCTGGCGATAGCTGAACCCCAAGGGAGCTTCGTCGGAGACCCGAACGAATTCGAGAGAAGTCGCTGAGGCGATCCGTCCCCGCACCATCGAGTTCACGGGTCGGTTGCCATTGTGACGGCTCTGGAAGATAAGGAAGGCTTTCGAGGGGTCGACCGACGCAATGGGGACCGTGAGGGTATTCGTGCCGCCGTTCGAGAAGATCGATGCCGTGCCGCTTTGAACCGTCGTCCAGGACGCGGCAGCATTGAAGGAGTTACCTCCACTATCGGTCGTGTCCGAAAAGGCCGCCCGGGAGCTCGGCAACGAGACAACCATTGCAGCCACCACCGCGTAGAGCATGAACACGAGGGTGGCCGGTTGCGGGCGCCTATCCCCAACCATGGCCTTCCCCTTCACGTCGCGCCCAAGACTCGTACCCGTCGAGGAGGACGTAGCGCGCTGCCCAGAGGACTAACAGCGTGCCTGTCGCCCAGAGCGCCAGTTTTTCCCAGGCTCCCGTCCGGTACCACACCAGGGGTAGCCCGATGAACGGAACCCGCAGCCGTCCCACCCCAACGACCTGATCGGGACGGAGGGCGGTAGAGTCAGGCTGGGCGTTGGCATCACCCCTTGTGCCGTAAGACCCGTCGGGATTGACGCTGACGATCCGGTGGGTCACGAGGCCCGATACGGCAGGATCGGATATCACAACGACGCTCCCCGGTGACAGTCCCTGTCCGTCGGACGGCGTGACAACCACCACATCACCGGTTCGGATCGAAGGTGACATCGAACCGGAGGTGATCACCACCGACTGCCAACCCGGAATGAATGCAGGCAGGACCGCCCAGGTTGCAAGGAAGAGAACGGCGTACGTCGCAAAGAGCCCCACGAGACCGAAATAGAAGCGCACTCTCACCGCGACCGGTTCCCGAAGCCTGGGGACGTCCCCCACATGGTCTGGTTCGAGGACCAGACCATGTGGGGGACGTCCCCAGGGGTCTGGTCCGAGGACCACCACGGGCTTGGTCCCGATGGTTAACTCTGGTGTCATAGTCGGCGACTGCATCGCAGTTCCCTCTCAAGAGCATCCGGGATGAGCGGCCGTCAGCTCATCCCGGTAGTTGATATCGGCCGTTGGAGCCGACTATTTACTGGTTCTGGGCTTCCCACGTGAACGTCGCTGTGCCGTTGAGACCCTGGGCTGCGTTGTTGTCCTGCAAAGACACCGTGATCCGGTAGGTCCTCGACTCGGGGTTGGCAGCCGGCGACCAGCCCGCAATACCGTTTCCGAAGTTCGTGTAGGTGGAAGCGAAGGTGGCCAGGGTGCCAGTGAACGGCGTGGAGCTGAGGGTGAACCCTGTGCAGTTACCAAAGGCGCCACCTGTCCCGATGTCGATCGTCACGTCGAGGTATGCGTCGAGCCCAGTCCCGCCCACGGTGCCGTAAAGCCTGACGTCGGCAGGTACAAGGCTGCCGCTATACGTGGCAACGATACAGTTCGTGTTCGAAGATCCCGGCTTCATACCCGATGCGCTGAACAATGCAGATCCGGAATCGTCGTCGGTGATCACCACCGTACCGGCGGACCAACTATTCGAAGCGTTCGACGTGGTGTCAGAGAACGCGCTACGCGAGCTCACGACCACCAAGGCGCCGACCACCAAGAAGGCAGACAGCGCCGCTCCAAGCCGGACCATGGCATGTCTCTGTGCTGTGGGACCACCGGTGGGGGTAGTCGGTGAGTGGGTTGTTTCGGTGGTTTCGGTCACGAGTTCCTCCTTCGTGGGTCTATGCGTACGAGACGCAGGTTCGTCTCACCTCAGATATCGGCCCGTCCCCCAGGGGCCTGAGCGCTATAATGCGCTACACCACAATGACTAGTCACCTCCGTCGTGGCACAGCAGGCTTCTCGGCGCAGTAGCGTTTGCCAGACTGATATGCGAGTATCTCGCCGCCGTATTCGAGGTAAGGTTCGCCTGGTTGGATTCAGGCGGCACATGTCGGTGAGCATTCGGATTCGGGAACAGTGTTGACGCGCGCCTGGCAGCGATGGGATCCGACCGGCCCGCCGACGGATCCACGAGGGTGCGGCTGGTGGAAGCGGTCAACGGCCCCGGCAGCGCTTGTGCTTGAAGCCCGAGCCCCAGGGGCACGGCTCATTGCGACCGACCTTTACACCGACTGACGGTTCGAGCGGGTTGGTCCTTGCCCGCAGCCGCCGCTCGGATGCTCTGAGCGACCGGTCTCTTTCGTCAAGGCGTCGTTCTCGAGCATCGAGATCCTTGGTACGTGCAACGAACTTTCGCTCCAGCTCAGCGCCCAATACGGCCCTGTCATCCCTGTCTTTGCTGAAAACGGTCCCGAGTTCGTGATCGACGAGTCCAGCATTCCCCCGTCCCATCGTGACCCCAACGGCGTCGCAGTAGCGCCGCCACGTCGACCACACCGCATCGCACACCGAAACCTCGACCAATTGCACGCCGTCGGTGTGATCGAACTCCACGAGGACCCTCTGTGTCAACCTTGTGTGAGACAGATCGTATTGGTGATTTACTGTCTTGAGAGGGTGACGAGAGGAGAATTGTTGGATGTCTATTTCTGCGGAGGGTCGGTTGGGTAGTCCAGCCGGCTACGTGAGCGATCCGGATCCTGAGGTCCCGGAGCGTGCGAAGCGCCGGTCGTATTCGGCGAGGTACAAGTTGGAGATCCTTAGCGAGTATGAGGATCTTGATCGTGAGGGAAAGGGTGCGGTGCTGCGTCGTGAGGGTTTGTATTCGTCGCTGATCTCGGAGTGGCGTAAACAACGCGACAAGGGTGCCCTTGCGGCGTTAGCGACGAAATCTGGGCGCCAACCGCTTGATCCGGTTGAGCGGGACAACGTTCGGTTGCGTCAACGTGTCGGGCGGCTTGAGGAAGAGTTGGGGACGGCACGTCGGGTGATCGAGGTCCAGGGAAAACTCTCCGCGCTGTTGGAGGAACTCGCCACCGACAGCGCCCACAAGACCAGCGGCGGCGGGCCGAAGTGATCAACGACGCCATCTTCGAGTTGGCTCCGTTGGTGGGTGTCACCGCGGCGTGTGCCGCGGTGGGTCGCCCCCGTGCCACACATTACCGGTGGCATCGTAAGAGCCCACTACCGGCAAGACCCGACCGGGTGGCCAAGGCGCAGCCTCGGGCACTTGGCGAGGTTGAACGAAAGGAAGTGTTGCGGGTCCTTCACGAACCTCAACATGTTGATGAGGCACCCGCCACTGTGTACGCCAAGTTGTTGGACGACGGCGTGTATCTGGCGTCGACGTCAACAATGTACCGGATCCTGCGAGCTGAGGGTGAGGTGTCTGAGCGTCGCCGTCAAGCAACCCATCCGCCTGCGGTGAAACCCGAGTTGGTCGCTTACGGCCCGAACGCGGTGTGGTCGTGGGATATCACGAAACTGTTGGGGCCGGTCAAATGGACGTACTACTACCTGTATGTGATCATCGATATCTACTCGAGGTACACACCGGGATGGATGCTTGCACACGTTGAACGGGCCCACCTTGCTGAGCGGCTCCTCGCCGACACGATCCGGACCCAAGGCGTTAACCGGGGTGAGCTAACAATCCACGCGGACCGGGGAGCCGCAATGGCATCGAAACCTGTTGCCCTGCTCCTTTCGGATCTCGGGGTCACCAAAACCCACTCCCGCCCCCACGTCTCAAACGACAACCCGTACTCGGAAGCGCAGTTCAAGACGTTGAAGTATCGGCCCGAGTTCCCGACACGTTTCGGATCGATTGCGGATGCCCGCAGCTTCACGCAACGTTTCTTCATGTGGTACAACGACGAGCACCGTCATTCAGGTATTGGATATCACACACCTGGGGATGTGCATTACGGACGGGCAGAAGCAATCCGACAGCAACGAGCAGCCGTCCTCGACGCCGCCTACCGAGCACACCCGGAACGGTTCGTCGGTAAACCGCCAACACCGCCACCGCTTCCACACACAGCGTGGATCAACAAACCCGAGGAGGAAACCCCGACCCAATGAAACCATGAACCAGCCGTCTCAAAAAGGTTGACAGGTTCCGGCCTCGACCGAAATGAATTGGGGTAGGCGCCTCAAATAGGCGATACCGGGGGCATCCCCCAACTGCTTCGATAGCTGGGGGCGGGGCCCGCTTCGGCGGGGCACTGCGTTTTGGGACTCACCAAGGCGACCGGGTTCTGAGTTACTCCGACAACGTCGCTCAACGGCGGGAAATCATTCGACCGGCGGATGCGATGAAGGCAGCGGTAAGAGTCCAACCAACGGCGATTAGAAGAACTGTGACGAAGCGAACGGTCATTCCCCCGACCGCCCATGGCCAGAACGTGACATCGGCCCCGCCGATCGCCGCGTCCACAGTCCAAACATCACGCTGGTCCAGATCGACGATCGGGATCAAGACGTCTGCGGCATAGATCAATGGTTGGAAACAAGGATACGCAGTGGAACAGGAGGTCGCAGTCGCGACGGATTCAAGGTTCGTGGGTTCCATCACCCCGCTACTTCCGGCCCACCAGAAGAAGAGAGCGGCAACCACGAGAAACGCCCCAAATATCACCAGAGACTTAGCGGGTCGATACCCGTAATCAGTAAACGTTCCCCAAACCTTGTGCCAGCGAGCTGGCCATGCCTCGAGGGTCCCGTTCCGGTCCTTTTCCTTACAAATGCCGACGATCCTCGCGTTTGCATTCTCTCCGATTGCCCGATAGACCGACGCAAGCTGCTCATATGGCTGGCTGTGGAAACCCTCCGAACGCCTGATCCAATCGATCCGTGCTTGAATGCCAGCGCTATGGCGTGGAGCGAATCCTGTGTAGGTAAAGCGATGAAGATACAGTAAACCTTCCGAAGGCCACTGGTAGATGTCGTCGTCAATCAGACCGACCGACGCTGCAGTTAGGTCTACACGCGTCAGCGGATCCAGCTCCTTAGGCTGCCACAGGAAAGCGCCGGCTACGGTTGCCTCTTGCAAGCTAAGTCCCACTTCATCGGGTGCTGAGAAGGATCCATCGACACAAGACAACTGTCCCCCCACCGACATGCCCGCCAGCCGCACTTTCCCCACGGCGTGAAAATCTCCAGTCAAGAATACATCGCGACCGACCGTCGCTCCATCTGCATTGAGGGCAAAACCACCTTCATTGCTAAAAGTGCCACCCTTGCAGGTGAGTTGCCCTCCAATGGAGGCACCCAGCAACCTGACTTCGCCATGCGCGGTAAACCCTCGGCCTAGGAACATTCCGCGGCTGATTCGCACGCCGTCGGCATTGAGGGCGTAGCCCCCTTCATTGTTGAAGGTACCGCCCCTGCAGGAGAGAGCTCCGCGAATGACCGCACCCATCAGACGGACCTCACCTTCGGCCGTGAATCTTCCCACCACGGCCCCGTCCCCTTCGGACTCGCGCCTGCTTTCCAGGGCAACGTCACCTCGAACGTTCGCCCTGTCGACGGTGAGGGCGCATCCACCCCGGTTGACAAACGTGCCTCCAATACACGAAAGAACCCCGTCAACATTCGCCCCAGACAGGATCACAGCGCCGAGGGCACTGAACCCGTCGCCCATGAAAATGTCACCGGCGACGCGTGCACTATCCGCGTTTAACGCTGCACCACCTTCATTCTCGAACCTGCCACCTGCACAAGACAGATGACCGCCGATCACTGTGCCCACTAACCTGACCTCGCCCTTTGCGCCGAAGCCCTGGTCGAACAGCACGCTCCCGCGAACGTCCGCGTGGTCCAGAGCCAGCGCAACCCCGGCTGCGTTTTCGAAGGAACCTCCCCCGCAGTACACCTGTCCTCCAACGCTGGCGCCGAGCAGCCTTACCTCTCCCTCTGCTGAGAACCCGTCGGACAGAACTATGTCTCCGGAAACCCTAATTGCATCGGCACTCAGCGCGGACCCGCTCGCATTGGAGAACGTTCCACCAGCACATCGCAACTGCCCACTGATCGAGGCTCCAAGGAGACGGACGTCGCCGTGCGCAACGAACCCGTCGATTAAGAAAACCCCTCGTCCAGCCTCCAAGGCGTCGGCCCGCAACGCGTTCCCTCCCGGATTGCTAAAGGTGCCATTCCTGCACGACAACTGTCCGCCAATTGATGCGCCCCACAGCCCGACCTCACCGCGGACGGAGAAGCCATCAACCAGCATGATGCTCCCGCCGATTCTTGCGCCGTCCAGGTTTACGGGACCTGAAGACTCTGTACCGCCAAGGTCAAGCGTGTGGTCGAGCCTCAGCTCAAACGCGGAAATGCCAGCGATCCGGGACTTAGTGACGGAAATCCATGAGCCGGTCGCTTGCTCAAACACAATCTGCTCGTTCGTCTCAACGCAATCGAGCATGAGTGGGACACGGAGATGAGCACTCTCGAAATCCAATCGACCCTGAAGGGTTACGCCACGGATACGTACCCCTTTGGCGTGAACAGGGATTCCGGAGCCAGGAATCTCGCCATTCACAACAAGTTCGCGAATCCAGTCCGCCGGAATCAAGGGTCTACCAGCGGGCTCCCACCACACGCCTTCAATCGCGCACGCGTGAAGCTCTTCACGACCGTCGTTACTCATCGAGCACACACTCTACTCCAAGAGTGTGGCTGGCCATCGCCCACCGGAGCATGGCTGATGTGGATTGCTGTCATCCGCTGGACAAGAAAGTTCAGGGGCGAATAACACACCGCTACGCCACGTCCGGGACACCGACCAACTGGATCCGGGTCGTCGCGGATGCGGGGGCGTCACCCGTCCTCGACATGGAGGCTCGGGCGAGTTTCGCATCAGCGGTTCCTACATCTCCCTCACCG
>JADFQA010000065.1 GCA_022562055.1 Acidobacteriota bacterium
ATCGGCCGATAGTACATACACACCAACGGTTTTCACCTTGCACTGTCTCGCGTCGATTCGCCCTGTTTCGTGTTGTCTCGCGGACCAAATGCAGACCAAACAGCAGAGTCCTTGACCGGACATAATGCCGGATATGTGCCCTGAGGACAGGCGGACTCCTTGTCATCTAGACCGAGTGATAGGGCGCTTCTCTTCGTGGTCGTTCACCCGGTGTCAGACGTCTTGGCGCAGTCGGTTGCTTACCCGTCGCCCTCCAGAACAACGACAGCCGCTACCTCACCCTGCTCATAATGGCCAGGCAGGTTGCAGAAGATGATGTATGTGCCAGCACCGAGACCGCTGATCTCCACAGTCTCACCAGGTGCAATCCACTCCCCCGCAGTGTTCCCGAGCCAGCCGAGTCCCTGCTGACCGTCGACCATCCGCTGGTCACGGGCCACTGCTTCCTCGCAGAGCACTTGTCTCGCTTCGTAGGCACCGTCCCCGGAGGGCGGTGGATCACCCGGTCCGTAGTCGAACTCCATGAAGACACACCACTCCACCGGACCCATCCCAAAGTCCTGTTGGGCGTTCTGCCAGTCGTACAAGGGGAGGGCCTCAGGCTCGTGAGGGCCCACAACCATTGTGTATCGGTGAGGTTCGGTCCCGACGTTGGTGATCTCAAACAGCGTAGGACACCAGGGCGGGCAATAGCGGAGGGAACCTGCCCGTATGGTCTCCGGTTCAACGGTTATCTGGCCCTCACTAATGGCGACAGCAGCGGGCTCGACACTCCGACCGCATGCGGCCAACACAAGCGCACCCGCCAGCAGGCCTATTACGTAGCTTCTAATCGGCGGCTCCGAGTCCGAGTGTCGGATGTCGTCTGTCATCTCTCACCATCCCGGTAAGCCGTTTGGGCGTGGTCTCCGGCTGGGTCTGAATACCAGCCCGGTTCGGACGTTGAACACCGAACCATGTCTCCATTTTAATCGGCTAGTCGGTGATTCGTCTAGGGAGACTCCCCAAGCAAAGACCTAACCCGCCGCACATAACGAAGCCTCTTTGTGTCAAGGGGGTCTTTTCGAGGTGGTTGAGGGCGCGTGGAGTCGATCCCGTGACGGTGTTGCGGGATTGGCGTATTGTTGGTGTCGGGTTCGGGAAGTGGCTTTTCCGAAGAGTCAGCTTTCAGGATGCAAGCTGGCCACGCTGGACTCAGAGTCGTTCCTGGTTGCCCTCCCGGACCCACCCTTTTTCAGTTCGCGGCGGGTCTTGCTGCGTCGACGACGAGGGCCCTGTAGACGGCGTCTGAGATGCGTCGCTTCAGCGCCCTGATCGCTTCTTTCGGGGTCTTGCCTTCAGCGATCTTCTTGTCGAAGTAGACGCGGCCGATCGTGTCGTGTCGCAGCTGGGTGACGGCTGCAATATGAATGGCGTGGTTCAAAATACGGTTCCCTCGCAGGTTCAACCGGTGCCTTGTGTTGCCCGCTGAGGACACCTCGATTGGTGCCGTTGCGTTGTAGGTGGCGTAGTGCCCTTTCGTGGGGAACCGGGTGATGTTCTTGGTGTACCCAATGATGGTTGCTGCACCGATCGGACCGACACCCACGATGTTCGTCAGCGACGTTCCCGATGCGGCGACCGCGTCTGCAATCCGTTTCTTGGATGCTTTCAACGCATCGTCGATTCGGGTGATGTCCTCAACGACCTCACCGGCAATCAGGGTCCGATACCTGGTCGCCTCATCAGTAACCGTGATCCGGTCGAGGAGCTCACAAGCGTTGCTGGCACTGATCCTTTCCCCGATACCACCCGCCTCGAGTTCGCCGAGGAGGGCGTGGAGCCGTGAGCAGTGCTTGTTGCGGAGCTTCGCCATGTCACGGTGCCGTTTCACCAACAGGCGCAAAACGACAACATGATTATCAGGCTGGACTGTTGCCAAGCGATCTGAACGCAACGCCGCGATCGCTATCGACCGAGCATCATTCGGATCGTTCTTCTGTGAGCGTCCCGATCCCATCAATCGGACCCTTGACGCCAACACCGGTGGCACATCAAACACGGTCTCACCGCAAGCGACAAGCTGACGGGCAACCAGATACCCGAGCCCGTTCGCGGACTCAACAGCCCACTCACGCTTTTCGTATCCTGCAGCCCAATCGGTGAGACGCTCAACCTGATCGTCAGCCGCTTCAAGTGTGAACTCGTCAATCACATTCTCATCATCATCAATAGCAACCGCTGTGTGGGTTGCCTTATGCGGGTCGATCCCAATCATCGTCATAACAATGCCTTTCTCATTGACGGTGAAACCGAGATGGGCACTCCTGATTCGGGTCGATAGTGTTCTCGCCTCTTTCGAGCCACACCCCAGCAAGGACACCGGCTGGCCGACAGCTCGTTAGAAAGCCAACCCGAAGGTGACAGGCACATAGAGAGACGGCCAGCCGGATCCTCTAGATGCTACGAAACACCGCAACACCTGCCACAAGTATCAATCAGGCACATGTGCGCACTCGAGGAGTGGGCTTCGGGTTGTAGCGACTTTGTTGCTACGCAAGCACGTCGCTGTAGATTCGTTCGATGTGTTCGGCAATGTGGCGCCAGTCGAATTCGCGTTCGATCAGCTGTCGAGCCTGTTTCCCTCGTTGAAGTCGGGTGGATGTGTCGGAGGCCGCCTGGATCATGGCGTCTGCGAGGTGGGTCTCGTTGTCCGGGGTGACACGCCAGCCGTTCGGCCGAGCAGGGTCGATATTGACGAACGATGTCGGGCCGCCCGAGTCGGTCGCGATTACTGGCAGGCCACAGCCCATAGCCTCAAGGTAGACCTGGCCAAACGGCTCGTCGACCGAGGGCGCCACGAACGCGTCAGCGCAGTTGAATCCCGTGGCGAGATCTTCATGTCCCCGCCAGCCGACAAAGAAGACCCCGTCGACACCCAATGAAGTCGCCACCGTGTGGGGATGTTCGCCTTCCCACTCGCCCGGATAGCCGCCCCAGACGACCAACGGTGGCGCGTGTCGTCCCAGGGCCTCGCGCACTGTGGCGTAGGCGCGGATGAGCAGCGGGACCCGCTTAAAGTCGAGGAAGCGCCCTACGAACAGCAGCACTGGGAGCAGCTCGCCTGTCGTCGGGTCCAGGAAGAAGCGGTCTATGTCGGTATCCGAATACTGGATCGTTCCGGGCTGGCCACTCTCGTCCCACCCTTGTGGCTCGTCCACCAACCACTGGCGCCACTGAACCAACCGTTCACTCCTCGCTAGGCCCAAAGGCGCGAACCTGTCGACATCAACTCCGTTCGGCACGATTTCGACGAGCGAAGGGTCCACACCCAACAGGTCGATTGCCAGCTTGCGATCTGTTGGTGAGATCGCGATGAGACGATCGGCTCGGCGGGCAGCCCTCACCAGACGTTGATCCCACTCGGCCGCGTGTCTCCACCGCTTCTCGCCGCTGAGACGGATCTCGGCAAGCATCTTGAGTTCGGTGCCGTGTAGGTGTGCGACGGTGGGCCGGTCGCCAAGAGCGGCAACCGCGTCGTTGACGTGGGTCAAGTGATGTACGTGGTATAGATCTGGCACCTCGACGCGCTCAAGCAGCGACCGCCACACCGCTACCTGGCGGACGTACGCCTCGCTGTCCAGGGAGGCGAACACCCGATCGGGCACACCCGGCCGGTCCTCAAACGATGGGTGGAAAGGCACTGGCGCAGTCATCGGGTCCAGTCCCTGTTCAAACCACATTGCTGCTTCGGTGAAGTCGAGCGTCTCGACGTTGAGGCCACCAAAGAACGTCGCCGCATGCGAGGAAGATCCCTGCGGCCCAAGCGATCCACAACACACTGTCACTGCGTTCCCACGCGTTTCGAGCGCCTCGCCCAGGTAGCGCACCACCTGCGCCGATCCGCCCCTCGGATAGAACGCCAGCGTCATGACTATTCGACGACCAACCTTCATCAACCCCATCCTTGTCCACCGGGCGGGCATACGACGCCGTCGTGGCTCGCCAACGCCATATCCACTACTTCACATACTCGTCGCACGAACGTCTCGAGATCCCGAGACCGACGGGCAACAAACGACCGTCCATTGTTTCCGCGCGCCGCTCACTGAAAGGTAATCGACCCGCACCAAAGCCGCCCATAACGGCTGCGATGTCAGGGGGTCATTGCAACACTTGGGCAAGTTTCTCTGATGGTGTCATGTCGTCGAGGGTTTGTCGAGGCCGTGTGTTGAGGGAGTGGGCGGCTTGGTCGAGGACATCTTGGGTGTGGATTGATAGGTCGGTGCCTTTCGGGAAGTACTGACGCAGGAGTCCGTTGGTGTTTTCGTTCGATCCTCGCTGCCACGGAGACTTCGGGTCGCAGAAGAACACCTGGATGCCGGTATCGATCGTGAAGGTGGCATGTTGGGCCATCTCTTTGCCCTGGTCCCACGTCAAAGACTTCCACAGATGCTCAGGGAGTTTCTTGACGGTGTTTGTGAGTGCGACTCGTACCGATTCCGCAGTGGAGCCGTCAGGTAGCGGGAACAGCATCACATAGCGGGTATGACGCTCCACAAGGGTCCCTATTGCCGACTTGTGTGTCCCGATGATGAGGTCGCCTTCCCAATGACCGGGAACGGCACGGTCCTCGATCTCAGCAGGACGCTCAGAGATCATGACCATGTCACGGATCTGGCCCTTGGTTGATTTCGGTCTGCCTTGGGGCCTGCGCACAGCACGCCCGGTGCGCAGAGAACGCCACAGTTCCTTACGTAGAGTCCCTCTGCCCTGAACGAACAAGGATTGGTAGATTGTTTCGTGTGACACTCGCATCTCCTCATCGTCAGGATATGCCCGTATCAGCCACCGGGAGATCTGACCGGGTGACCACCACAGATCCAGTTTCTCCTCAACTGCCTCACACAGTCTTGGACACTCCGCAAGTTTCGTCGCCTTGGGCCGTTTCGCTCTCCGCCTTGATGCCCGATGCGCCACCGTGGCCCGATACCCCAGATGGCCGCCGTTGGTCTTGACCTCACGGGACACTGTTGAGGGTGCTCTCCCCAACCGGTGAGCAATGGAACGCAGCGATTCGTCACACGCCAGTCCTCTTGAGATCTCCTCACGCTCAGACAACGACAGCCGCAACGAACACCACTCGGCAGGCGGACTCGGACGTCTCCAACCCGCCGACATCAACTGGGTTCGGATCGTTGACGGTGACCGTTGCAAGTGGCGGCTTATCGACCGTTGCGACTCGCCAGCCTCCCACCGATCCCACAACTCGCTCCGCTCAACACCAGACAACCGTCCCATTGTGCACCTCCATCGAGACAAGTCTCGTCCAAGGTGTTGCAACGACCCCTCGAAACCACCGCCGTTATGCGTGGCGCTCGGGCGTGCAGAGGTAGGCCTAATCTGAAATGATGAGACTAAGCCCTAAGGACTGAGGAGGACCGGTGGAACTCGATGAAGCGCTGCGCACGACGTTCTCGTGTCGGGAGTGGACGAACGACCCCGTGACCGACGAAGACATCGAGGCCATCGTTGACCTTGCCCGTTTCGCCCCGTCGGGTGGCAACCGCCAGCCTGCCAGGATTGTCGCTGTCCGCTCGACCAAAGGCAAGGCCATGATCCGGGACGCCGCCGCTCCAGCTGCTCGGGTCTACTCCGCCCAGGTGGCCGTCGGTGAGGCTCCGTGGAACACCATCAACCCCACTACGGTCGATGTTGCAGGTCTATGGGACACCGATGAACCGGTCGACTGGTTGGGATACTTCGACGCGGCTCCAGTGGTGCTGGTCGTCGGCGTCGATCTCTCAGTGGTTGCGTCGTTCGACAGCCAGCTCGACCGGGTCGGAGTAATCAGCGGCGCATCGATCTACCCACTCGTGTGGAGCATGTTGCTCGCTGCCCGGGGACGTGGCCTCGCGGGCGTGCTCACCACCATGCCTTCAGGGATGGAATCCGACGTCCAGCAGGCCCTCGGGTTGCCGCCCCACGTCGCCGTGGCCGCCGCCATCCCGCTTGGCCGTCCGGTGAAGCAAATCACCAAGCTGACTCGTGCTCCCGTGTCGGATCTGCTCCGATATGAGAGATGGGCCGACTGAGCCGTATCCACGGAACTCCCTCGGCCACCGGCTCCGCACGGCTGGCTACGCATATCCGGTGCGATGTCCGGCTAGATCGGTCTACTGAAGCAGCTCCTTCGGATCACACTCCAGTCCCCGAGCAAGCGCTTCAAGAATCGCCAGGGAGATGTGTCGTTCTCCTCGTTCGATGGCACCGAGATAGGTCCGATGTAGCCCACATTGAACTGCCAACTCTTCTTGGGACAGTCACCAAAACCTCGCGCACATCGGTCACGCACGTGAGCCTGGGAAGCAGAGTCATCCGTCAGCTAGCAGCGCCGCGACTCGACAGGGACGGCATTTCTCGCCGACTCACAAGCCCCTCAGACTCTTCCTGAGCGAGGCTGCATGGTGTGTGCCGTAAGTATCGGGGACCAGCAGAGCGAAGCTCACATATCGCGCAAGGGACTTGTCGTTCACGCATACCTCGGTATGCCAAACACATACCGTCACGGGCTTCGCCGCGTGAGTTTGGGGTAGAAATAGCACTATCGCGGCAGGTTCCGACAATATCTGGCACCAAAAGAAGTAGTCGCCCGAAGCCTGCATCATGCTGAGCCTCCCACCCATGCGAAGGATCGTGTCGTTCACGCTGTTGGGGAACGAGAAAGGTCCGCACCTTCAAGTCGACACGGGGTTGCCTCGTT
>JADFQA010000066.1 GCA_022562055.1 Acidobacteriota bacterium
GAGTTGCCGGACTGTTGTCTGCCACCGTCGTCACGGTGGCCACAGAGGTGACTGTAGCGGCCACTTCTACTCCATCAGGTAATCGCACTCTTACGGCCATGCCCTCTTGAAGAGTCCCCTGATCCTGCGCTGGTAGGTCTACCGCTACCAACGTCGTCTTTCCGGTGATCGCAAGTACCGGTGTACCTGTACTAACCGTCGTACCGATAGGCGTTAGATGATCTGAGACGCGGACCGGTGAGGCGAGGAACATCACCTCGCCACGGCTGATGGTGCCATCACCGTCGAGGCCGACTGATTCTTCGAAGGCGACGATCGCTGTCCTCGTGTCAGCGCTGAACACGCCGTCGACGACCATGGCGTCACCGGCAAATCCTAGATCCGCTAGTGATTTTTCGAGCTGCAAGACGTCGCTGCCGGTCATCGGATCATCTCCCACCAGCGTCAATACTGTCGTGCCACTTGCCGCGGTATCGCCAACTGAAGCGAGAATGGTCGAAACTTCTGTAGGGCCTGGTATGAAAACGATGTCGCCGAGAGCTATAACGCCGTCCTGCGCTGCGCCAACTGCCTCCTGGAATTTTTCAACGACGCTTTCGGTGGCGGATGTAAAGACGCCGTCAACCGTCATTTCGCCGTTCTCCACAAATCCGAGAGAATTGAGGCTTTCCTCCAGCTGAAGTACGTCGTCTCCCTCAATGTCAGTGGATTGGTCTGCCATGGTCCTATAGGCAGGGATGACTCCATACAGAGCTATCACTGGTTCGCCGTTCATTTTGAACAGAATGTCGCCTTCACTGATGACGGTCCCTGGTTCGGGGAGCCACGTGATCGTGCCGGACTGTTTGGGCGCAATGGCCACGTCGGAATCTGATCTCATCAGGTCTCGATAGAGCGGGACTTCACCGAGGAGTAGAACCGTCGGTTGGTCGTCGATACGAAAGAGCTCCCCGCCTTGATCAATGACCGAGCCGACACTGGCGAGGGCAGTCACTGTTCCCTGCGTCGGCGACCTAACAGGGTCGCCCTGCGTCCTTCCCAAGGTGCCTTCATACTCTGTCTCTTCAACGAGATCCGTTACCACCACCTCTCCGAAGTGGACCTCCACGGGATTCGTCGTGACGCCACCGCTTTGCTCTCCGGAGGCGAATAGAAACACCATCGCGGGGAGAACCAAGCCGAATCCGACAAGAATCCAGCGTCTGGTAGTCATCCGGCGGTTTTTTCTGGCGTTCGAGTATTCGTCGGTTCTGAAATCGGAATCGACAATCTGTTTCGGCGTTTCGGGCGTCACCACTATCCTCCCGACCCGTCGTTGTTCGCCGGGCCTCCTGGGCCACGACCACCGCCGCCGAGGTTTCCGAGGATATCGCCACAGGTTTCCAGTGCAGCCTCGAAGGAGGGGTCGTTCGGATCGAAGTCACCGAATATGCCGGCACCGCCAGGTCCACCGCCTGCTGAGAAATCTGGATCCCGGATCTGGATGCCTTCGCCGCGCATGCACTCTGCAAACTCAAGCAGCGTGTCCTGCTGAGCTGTATTATCCCGACCCCGAAATCCGAGATCGAGGCCTTCGAGCAAGTCACCACATGACTCAAATCCTTCACGGAAACCCTCGTTGGCTCCTTGCCCGCCGTTGCCTTGTCGGCGCCCTCCGAGTTGGACATTTCCATCGGAATCGACGGTGGGGTCAGCGAAGTCGAGTCCTTGGTCTCTCATGCATGCTGAGAACGCGAGAAGTTGTGTTTCGGTATCGGCGATCTGCACTTCCTCGACGTCGTCGGTGTCTACGCCGGTCGCGGAGTCATCCAAAGAAGCAACACCACCGTCAGCGCTGTCGCCTCCACCGCAGGCAGCAACTACGAACGTAAACGAGATCAGTATCGCGGCTAGTCTTCGCATTTCTGTTGTCCTCTCATGACTTATCACGATGACACAAGGATGTAGTAGCAAGCTGAGAGAAACCTGAGGGTTTCGTGAGAGCCCCGATTGGGCGTCGACGCAGTCCCAACACCGACTATGCCGTGTCGACGATCCGCCCAGCAGTCGCGTGTTGCCGATGGTGGATCAGGCAGTGTCTACGCAGGATACGAAGGAGCGGGCGTTGATTTTCGCTGTCGGTGATCGCCTTCCGGTGGACGAGTTACGCGAGTGCATCGCGATGGCCCTGACCTACCACCTAGCCAAGCGAACTTAACGCGCGGACTCTTCAGTTCGCGAGTCGATGAATTTCAACCAGTTGCGCAGCTCGGTTTCCCGAATCGTCGGATCAATGATGTCGTCGCCGACACCAAGCCGTTGGCGGAGTTCCTCCGACTCGGGGTTGGCATAGAGAGCCATCATGTCGGCTGCGTATGCGCTCACGGACTCCTCGTCCGAGAAGTGACCCTCTCTGACGAGCGCCTCGGCGCGCGCCACGATGAGGCGGCCCATTTTGTGGAGGTTGTATTCGGGGTGATATTGGGTGACCCAGAATGACCCCTCACCGTCTTCAACGATGGCAGCTTGTATCGAAGTATGGGCATTCCCTCCAAGTGATTCGGTGCCCTGTGGAAGTTGGGTCACTTCGTCGAGGTGCATGATGAAGGCATCAAACACCGCGGGTTTTCCAGCAAACATCGCCGATGCGCGTGCTTCATCATTGAGTTCTATCCCGCGCGCGATGCCCCATTCACGACCCGCGGGGTTGACGGCAACATCGCCGCCTCCGACCTGTGTAGCCAACTGCAGCCCCCAGCAACTGCCCCAGCTTGCGGCACCGGCGGCCATCAAGTCGCGTGCGAACGCGATCTGTCCAGATACGCGTGGGTCGTCGGTGTGATAGACGGTGAGGTCAGACCCCGTCCAGATGAACCCGTCGAAGTCCGCAATCGTTGTTCCCGTGGGCAGGCTGAAGTCGGGGTCGGCAAACGACATCGGGTCTTGGTCGAAGAGTCCCACGATACCTTGAACCTGGAACTCGGGTCGACGTTGTTTCAGCATCTTCAGCCATGAAAATCGCGCCGAAGAGAATAGGAGGTGGTGGGGTCCCAAACCGACGTCATCGACGAGGGCAAGGATCGCGCCTACGACATCAAACGCATCCTGTGGTGGCGGCTGACTCTTGAGTTCAAGGTTCAGGGACCAGTCCAAGTCGAGAGTCAGCTCGAACGCCTCACGCAGTGTCGGTATCTTCTCGCCGACGTAACTCGCCAACTCGTCAGCCGGGACTGCACCGGCGGCGACCTGGTCGAAAGGGTCGTCACGTTCGAACCACGAGCCGGTGTCGAGCGTGCGGATCTCAGCCAAGGTATATGTCGAAAACGGTGCCGGGACACGGTCTGGAAACTTATCAGCGACATCGGTTGTACGCATCATTGCGTCGTCGTGCATCAGGATGAGGTAATCGTCCGCAGTCACCGCAACGTCCGTCTCCCACATGTCAGCACCCACCTCGTGGGCCTTGCGCGCCGCGAGGGTTTGTATCGGGATCTCTAAATAGCTCCAGAAGTTTCCCTGACAAACGTGGGTGGAGGCTTGCGTCACTCTCGTCGAAAAGCAGTATCTGCCCGTGTTCGAGCGCGTCCAAGACTGGCCCGATCAATTCAAACCATGCCTGTGTACCAGCTGATTCTTCACCCATCTCGAACGGCAACTGCTGGCCTTCGACGCTATGGATCAGCTGGACGTGGCGACGACGGGGACTGGATTGATCCGCACCGTGTTCGATTGGATGCTTAACGATCCGAACGTCGTGGACACCGAAATCCGCAAGCCGTAGCAGCGCCATGGCTGATTTGCGGGTGGCATCGAGCCCTCTGGTCGGCTCTCCGTTGTCACCAGACTCCTTCTTTTCGAACAGTGGGGTCTGGCCTTCGGCTCCACTATCGTTGAACAACCGAGTGGTCGATACGAACGGGGCCACGATGCCTGGACCCCTAGCTAAACGGCGCATGCGCGAAGCGCCAAGACTTCGAATGCCGGCGATCGCCCGCCCGGCCGAACCGATCTCGGAATCCCGCAGTCTCGTCGCAGCTGACAAGGCAAGTGTCGTCGGCGTGAGGAGTTCCCTGGTCCCTGCTAACACGCCGAGGCCGCGCCGAAACCGAATTTCGTCACCCTCGCGTTCAAACAGAACACGCCGCCGTCTTTCCGGATAGCTGTACAGACCCTCGAAGAGGACAGCCGAATCATCAACTTCGAGACTGTATTCGAACCTGACGCCACCCACGATCAGTTCGATGTCGAAAGTTGAGCTGGTCGCTGGCCCTTTTCCGAATCTGAACGGCTCGCGAGGTATAACTTCGTCCCAGTTCGCCAATGAGCGCCACACGGCGTCTGAGAGCCACGCCAGTGCCTCAAGGAGGTTAGATTTGCCCGAAGCGTTCGGTCCGTAAATGGCTGCCACCGTAAGGACCGCTTCAGAGAGCCGGTCAAACTCACGAGCCGCGGGACGATCGCGATCTATGGCGATCATCGACAGTTCGACCGGATCCATTATCGATCGGTGGTTGGACACCTCAAGGCGCAACAAACGGACGTCCCGATGAGCATCGCGTCGGAGGTCGCGGAGACGCCCGAGATGCGAGCGTTACGAACACCAGTAGGTCCTTCAACCGAGTGTGGAGCCAACCTCGGACATCAGCGCTCGCAGACGCACGCGGTAACGCGCGCCGTTGTGGCTTTGGGCGAAGAGAGGGTAATTCGTGAAAGTCTACGAGGACCGACCTGCTTGGTCTACTGACGGTGCACGACGAGCTGTTTACACCAAACCGTGTTCACTTTTACATCCCGACGGCCAGTTCGCCGCCTGTTGCCGATCGTGTGGCGAGGGCAACTTGCTTGAGACCCGACTGTCGAGATTGGGTTCGTTTCGCCACAAGAGCCCCAAACCAATGGAAGAATATGGGAACCCGCCGAACACGTAGCGCTTCTGGTTCGTCGGATTTCCAACATCAGTCTCCCAGAATCTTGCGAATCGTGGTCTCAAAGTCGACAAGAATCGCATCGTTCTCTGCCGTTCTCTCGCTGGACACTTCCACAGTGTTCACGTCTACCCCAGACCGGCTGCGGAGCATCGCGTAGAGTTTAAGCGACCGCTCCAGTCCCTGAGCGAGGCGTGAATCGATCAGGCTCGCACGTTCGAATGTGTGATCGATTGCACGTGCCGCCGCGTCTTCTTTGTGTACCTCAGGGTCGCCGAGGTTCTGGCTGGCTGTGAAGATGTCGCCATTGATGACGCGACTTGCCGTGTCCCCGGCAAGAGCCTCAGCCTCAAACCTGTCCAGACGATCAAGTCGACGGAAGTAGGATGCGACACGGAACGCAGCCTCGTCCTCAACAGCGTCGCGGGGATTGAGAGACGCGACGATGTCGCTCATATATCTATGGAACTCCTCAGGGTCCTCCTCGAAATACCCGCGGCGGATCGCAACCATGCGCTCTGAATAGATGCCGTGCTTGACTGCGTTGCCTGCCGAGATGGCTTTGCCCTCTGCACTTGTCGGTCCTGTCGACTTGGCAGCGTTGGCCCGGTTCGCTTCGTTCTGGCGTTCTGTTCCCATGGGTTCCTCCCGTAATAGTGAGACAATTTCCGAACACGACATGTGTTCGTCTATGTGCTCATCAAATAGCGATTACAGGGATCGCGCAAGTCACCTAAATTGCCGCGGGACAAATGGGGTAGGTTGATAGCTACATACCCCGATTTGTGGCTAGCTTGGAGTCATGGACAGGAAACCAGAAACTCGGCTCAGCCTCCTGACCGACGATGGAGCTGCCCAATACTTCGGGGGACAGTGGTGGCGGTTTCGGAGTGACGGTGCAAACGGATTGCCGCTGTTCGTGCAGGTGGCCGAAGTTGACGGTGAGATTGTTTGCACCCAGATTGCAGTGGGCGGTCGGATGCCGATGTCAGAGCTGCGTCGGGTCACGACGGCCGACTTGAGGCAGATTCCGGTCGGCGCCATCACCGACGCGATAGGCCAGCTGTTCGAATCGGTGCCGGAAGATCCAGTGG
>JADFQA010000067.1 GCA_022562055.1 Acidobacteriota bacterium
AAGAGCGCCGGCCGTCGATACTTCGACCGCAAGATCGATGAAGGCAAGACCCGCAACGAGGCTATGCGCTGCCTCAAACGCAAGATCGCCGGCCACGTCTGGCGTCGCATGCTCGCCGACGAACAACGCCGTCAGGCCGTCTGCGCGTTCCTCAACGACGCTGCTTGACAAACACAGAGGCACCCTGGGACGTTCCTATAGATGTCAAGTACGGAGGGCGAGGGTGGTGAGGTCTGCGCGTAGCGTTCGGAAGAGTTGCCTGGCGACGTAGCGTTTGAGGCATCGGATGATCTCTTTCTTGGTACGTCCCTCGGCGAGGCGCCGTTCCATGTATGCCTTGGTGTCGGGGCAATACCTGAGTCTGACGACGACGATCATGTGGAGCGCCCGGTTGGCTTGACGGTTCCCGGCATAGTTGAGTCGGTGTCGGCTGGTGCGTCCTGACGATGCTGGGATCGGTGCAGTTGCACACAGGTGAGCGAACGATGCTTCCGAACCGAAACGGTCGATATTCTCACCTGCAGCAACGAGGAGGGTAGCTGCGTGGCAGGTACCGACACCGAACTGGCTGAGCGTTTCGGGTGCTGCGATTGTTACAAGTTCGTCGAGTTCGGTCGTGAGTTCGTTGATCTCGTCCGTGAGGGTTCTGATCCGGCGGGCGATACTACGCAACGCGATCTTGGCTGCTCGTGCCGGATCGGTCGGGTTGGTGTGACCTGGGCGTAGACGTGCACAGACCGATGTTTTCCCTTCGAGGGTTTTGGGGCCCTTGAGCTGTTCTCGAAGCTGTGCAGGGGCGGTAACGATCAGATCACCGAGCTGGCACAGGGCTGCGGAGCGTGCTTTGACGGCACCGTCTCGCGCAACGGTGATCTGTCGAATCGATTCAACAATCCCCGAGGTGTTCTTGGCTGGGCCGGTTGCTTGACCCGAGAGCACCTTACGGGCAGCAGCTTCGGCATCGATCGAGTCGCTCTTGCCACGCCGGAACCGGGTGTGGGGGTGTGGCTGGTTGATCTCGATCACCGTGACGCCTTCGCTGGTGAGATAGCGGGTGAGGGCCGCACCGTAGCTCCCGGTCGATTCCACACCGACCGTGATCACTGTTCCGTGTGACTTTAACCATCCCAACGCCTGGCGGTAGCCGACGCTGGTCGTATCAAATGTTGCCGTGTCGAGTAGCTGCCCAAGAGGGTCGAGCGCAACAACGGTGTGGGTATCGGTGTGGCAGTCGAAACCGCCGATGACACCTGCAGGTTCGTGTGGCATGATTGTGGTCCTCCATCTCATGGAGCGGCCGGTGAGCCGGGATGGGACGGACACAACAGTGACGGGGCATCTGTTGGCTCAGGTTCCTATCAGGTCACGTTCAACCCAGAACCGGCCGCTGGCTGGTTACTGCGAGCCGAACGGCGAGACCGACGCGTCCCAGGCAAGACACCCCAAGGGTCAGTTTGTTGGTAGGTCAGATCCCACCAAACGACTCACCCAGTATCTTCACTGTTTGGTGGAGGCTCTGGTCTGTCCCGGGTTTGGTGGAGTCAGCTCACTTGACTCAGCCGTGCGAGTGTTGGGTGTCGTGGATTCTCTCATACTCGATTGGGGTGTGCATTCCAAGGCTCGAGTGGCGACGTTGACGGTTGTGGAAGACCTCAAGGTACTCGAAGATCGCGTTAGCAAGTTCGATGCGGGTCTTCCACCGTTTCCGGTTCAGCAGCTCAACCTGCATCCGGGCCCAGAACGACTCGACCATTGCGTTGTCGAAGCATTATCCGGCTAATCGGGGTCTGGCGGGGGTGTGTGGTCGTCAGTTTGCTTTGCGGCGGAGTTGTTGGGTTTCGAGTCGGCGGAGTCGTTCTTCTTGTTGGCGGATGCGGTCGGCGATAGCTTCGAGGCCGGTGCGGAGGTGGCTGATTTCGGCGGCGAGTCCGGTGAGGGTGCGCGGGTCGTGGCTGTGATGTCGGTGTTCTTCGATGACGGCGCGAAGTTGTGGGTTGCGGTAGAGGGTGGTGCGGCTGATGCCGGTGTGTTCGGCGATGGCGGTGAATATGATTGGCATCTGGTTGTTGGCGAGTTCGGCACAGGCGATTTCGACGAGTTCGAGGTTGTTGTTCATGCGGTCTCCTGGGCGATGAGGGAATCGAGGCGGGCGAGGAGTTTGTGGTGGCGATCGGCTTCGTTGGTCCAGCCGCGGGTTTGGGCGTCAGCGGCGAGTGTTTCGGTGTCGGCGCGTTGTGCTGCGAGTACGGCTATTGAGGCGGCGTCGGTGTTGAAACTGGGGCAGTGTTCGCAGATGTTCGCGTAGGGGCAGGCGCCTTGGGTGGGGGCCCGGAGGCAGTAACCGGCGGAGAGCCGTGTCTTGATGGCGGGAGCGTCGCGCCAGTCGTCGCCGGTGTCGACGGTGCTGGCGGCGGGTGTGGCGATGGGGCCGATAGCGGTTTTGGCCAGGTGGAGGGCGCGTTCGTATTCGGCGCGGACGGTGGCGTCGAAGAGGTGGGTGTAGCGGAGACTCATCTCGGCTGAGACGTGGCCGAGGAGCGCCATGAGCGCTTGGAGGGAGACGCCGGCGTTGACGAGGGTGGTGGCGTAGGTGTGGCGGAGTTGGTGTGGGGTGACGTGACCGATTCCGGCGGTAGCAACGAACGCTGCTTCAACGTCTGGGGGAACAATCTCGAACCCCCACACTTCTTACAAGGTGCCCGCAGCAGGTGAGCCCAACCTGGTGAAACCATCGGTGGTTCCCCTACCGGCAGCATCCCGAAACTGGCGTCCTCGTTTACATTGTCTTTCATGGTCGGATTCTCCTTGTCGTGGAACCCATAATCTCTTGAAAACACCCAGTCTATTGAAAGAAAAAGAGTAGCCCACACGGTCGTGGGGGTATGTGTGTTGGCCCCGTGGTTGGTTCTATCCCCCTGGGTGGGGGTGTGGTCTGGTGCGCTAACTGACGGTAGTTAGTGTTATCGCTGTTAATACTAACTGGACGATCCGGTGGGGCGAGTGCGGCGAGTGCGGTGGTGGTCTCGTTGAGGTTGGCGACGATGTTCTGCCAGTCGGGTGGGTAGGTCATGGCGTAGGTTCCTTCCGTCCAGTCGGGTTTGTGACATTTTGCACATTCGAGTTTGTGAAAGTTTTCACATTCGGGTCTTGTGGGGTTCTCGGTGGGGCGAGTGTCACTTGCTTCAATGCGACGATATGGGAACAGCGGCGGGTGTAGGCGGCACAGCTACACCACCACCCATTCGGATCGCACCCGACACGGTACGAACCATGGTCGCCAACAATGCCGGCGGTGATGATGTCAGCGGTGAGGGACCGCACGGTAAGACGTCCAGTAGCGAGGAGCCGGCCGGCTTTGGCGGTGAGCGTCTCACTCATCATCTTCACCGTGCATGGCCCCTTCGACGGTGCTGGTGGTCATGCTTCCGCCGACGGTGCTAGTCGTCGTTTTGCCGCTTGTCCAGGTGATGGCGGAGTGGCTTGATTCGAGGATGCCAGATTCGAAGTCGTCAGCTTGCGACTCTTCCTCCGTCGTTTCACTCATGGCCCCCCCTTTGAAAATTGGGCGGTGGGGGGTTCTTAGAATCACCTGGCCCCCTCAAAGTGGGTAACAGTGGTAACTCTGTAACAGTTGGAGGGGTGTCGGGTGTTACCGGGTTACCGGAGTTGGGAGGGGTGTCTGTTTCGGTGTCGAAGTGGGTTTTCTGTTCCGGTTCCGAGGTCGGCATGACTCCGGTTCCCACCTCTAGTGGGAACCCGGAGTTCCCGTTTGCCGTGGCGTCCAGTTCCCCTTCGGTTCCGTTGGGTTCCGGGGCGGTTCCCGTCAAAGTTCCCGAAGGAGCGTTCCCGGAGCGTTCCCGATCAGATTCTCGACTCCGGCGAAGTTGTTGTGCTTGGACAATCCACGCCCGTCGCCGACCCTTCCCGGCGTCTTTTAACGCTTCCTGGGCGGTGACGAGTGGTGCGTCGGTGGCAACGCCGAGGAGGTCGAGGTCCCGGGCAATGTCCACGACTGCGGTGGGAAGTTCCGTGTGAGCGAGCGCAAAACCGAGTCGCCCGTTGTCGTTAGTTTTGCGGACGGTGACGGTGTGCGAGAGCGCCCCTGATCGGCCCTTCGTGAGTGTGAATTCCAACAAGCCCCCCTCCTTTTTTTGCAACGCCCACTCGGTGTCGACTGAATCGGTTTTCGCTGACGACCCCCGGGCCCCCCTTGATTTGTCCTTGCCCACGTGATCCAAGTAGGTGGCGGTGATTCCCCGCCGGCGCAACCTTCGCCCCGTGTGCCGGTCGAGTCGTCGGAAGGTATCGGACGAGTTCTCCTCACCGGAAATCACACGACTGACGGTGTCGACGATGATCCATTCGGCGGCAAATTCTTCGACCAGTTCTTCGAGCACCAGCCCTCCTTCGTCGGTGTCGAGCGGTGGCAGATCAGGGAACTGGAAGTAGTGCAGATGACTTACAAGGGTGTCGAACTTTGGGTGGTCGGTGGTCCAACCAAACTCGTCGAGACGCCCTTGCAGATCAGCGGGACCCATTTCGAAGTCGAGGTAGAGAACGTGGAGTGGTGCCTCGGCTGGGGTGTCCAGCACCGGGCACCCAGCGGCCCGACTAGCCGCAAGATTCAGCAGCAAAAGGCTCTTCTCATGCCCCGCCTTGGCTGCGATCGCCGTGATTCCGCCTTTTGGGATCAGCGACGGGACCATAAATTCGGGTGAGGAGAATTCAGAGGCCATGAGACGGCGCAGGTCGACTGGGGACCGCACCGCACCAAGTTCCTGCGCAGCGTTTTCGACGCACGCAGCGCAGGCCGGGTGACCCGTGGGCGTGTGGATCGTGGCTGGTTCACCACACGAAAAACAGGCAGAGCTGTCAGCGGCCATCGAGCTGCCCTACCCTCACCCGTCTCCAAGCCCGCTTGCGCCGGTCCACGATCTCGGAACACGAAACGCAGCGACCCAGCGAACAGGTACAACGATCCGTGCGTGCCGTCCTCCTGCGGCGGCGTTCCGTCACCGCCATCACGATCCCCCCTGGGTAATTCTCTGATCGTCTAGCCACTTCGCCAGCACGTCCGCATCGAAGCGCACCCAACGCCCCACGCGGACGCCCAGCGACCCTGGAAACTCACCGAGGGACCTTTGTCGGTACAAAGACTTCTCGGGGATTTGGAGGACATCAGCGACCTCGGCCAAGGTGAGGAGTTGTCGCATCAGCGCGCCTCGATCAGTTGCCTGAGGAGCCGCCCGTACCGTTCCGCTGCGGCGGCCCTGGGACTCCGCAGGCCGGTCTCCCAGCGGTGGATCGTGGACGGTGAAACTTGGAGCTGGCGGGCAACCTCGGCGAGGCTGACGCCCGCTGCGATGCGAATTGATCGTGCCGCTCCGCTCCGGGCGAGGGCGCGGCACCGTGCGACTGCGGCGAGGTCGAGGTGTGCTTTCGTGTTCATGCTTCAGACCATA
>JADFQA010000068.1 GCA_022562055.1 Acidobacteriota bacterium
CGAAACCAATGTTGGTAATAAGGAACAACCCGAGGAACAACGCCACCGAACCATCAGGGACAAGCGTCATGAGGATCATCACGAGACCACCCGTCACCGCGGCTGCGCGGAGGAACTTGCGTTTGGCACCCGAAAAGTCGGCCACCGCCCCAAGGACCGGCATGATCGCGAACAACACGATCGCACCGATCGACACGACCCCGGACCACAGTGTCTGCCCGGACATCTGCACTCCAAACACGCCGTAACCGTCATCTGGCACGATGCCGTCGGTGAAGAACGGTGCGATCACCGCTCCCGCCATGACGATGTAGGCACTGTTCGCCCAGTCGTACATAGCCCAACCGAATATCACTTTAGAGCTATTGCGTACGCCCTTGTCGTCACCGGGGTTTGGTTGCATGGCACCACTGCTCATAGTTCCTTAGTCCTCGCCTGTACAACTCATTACATGAGGGTTACTTTGCCCCTACCTCCCCACATAGGAGGGACGCCTCCCCTAGAGCATTCATCGCGCGGGCGGGACAGCCCAGATTGCCGGATACGGAAACAGCGGGCGGGAGGAAGTGACCAGACAGCAAGTCAAATGTCTTGCGCTGGTTCCCCTTGTTTTCATCGACGTTAGCCGGTGTGTGGAAGGGCGACCAGCGCCAAGGGACAATCCGAAAGGGACAACAATGTCAGTCAGCACCACGTACCAGAAGAACAGCCGTATCGGTTCCGGCTACGACGTCTTCACCAAGACGAAGAAGGCAGAGCTCACCACAGCTGAGATCGCTAAGAAGGTCGGCATGGACGAGGCGAAGCGAGAGCGAAAGCTCGGCACATCGCCAAGTTCAACGGCCACCTGGTGAAGATCGACCAAGTCACCTTCAGGCTCGCAACAGACGACGAACCCGCTTCCTTCAAGGAGCATGTTCCACTCGCTCGCGCAGCCAACAAGCCAGCGCCGGCGTACTCCGCTGAGGAGCTGGATGACTCGACCGCAGCCAACCTGAAGACCATCGCGAAGCGGAGGGAATCAAGGGCTACTCGTCGATGAAGAAGGACGACCTGATCGACGCACTCGTAAACGTGAAAGCGTGATCGAGTAGACACAAACAAATGAAGGGACGGACCTCCACTGCGGGGTCGGTCCTTTCTGTCGTTTCGGGTCAATCATTGGCAGCCGTGTCTTCGCTTCCATCCGCGATTCGCCATGCACACAATAAGTGTCGTGATGGCGACGTCGAATTCTGTCGTAGGCCGCTCGTAAGCTGATGCGTGTAGTCGAGACCTTGGAGGTCATGGTGAGCAACACGAGCGGGTATCGAGGTCCCGCAGACCTGCTCGATCAAAACGGAGAGTTGATTCAGTCCGTTCGGGTCAACCTACGGCAGGATCGAAGCGGCGGACTTGCGCACTGGGGCGGCTCGATTGACCCGACCGATCACGGTGCAGGAGACTGGCAGAATGTCAGCAGGATTCGTCTGGAGACCGGCGAGATCGGTGATGTCATACTCGCCGAGTACAACGTCGCATCGGGCGGTCCGTTCGGTGCAAATCAGCGAGGTCATTTGCAAGGGTCAGGGCCGGCACCCTTCTGAGCCCATCCAGTGCTCTGATCGGAGCGATCTCCGCCACCGGAAGCGCAGTGGAAAGCCTCGGGTTGTGCGCATTTGTGCCTGATTGATACTTGTTGTGGGTGTTGCGGTGTTTCGTAGCATCTAGAGGACCCGGCTGGCCGTCTCTCTATGTGCCTGTCACCTTCGGGTTGGCTTTCTAACGAGCTGTTGGCCAGCCGGTGTCCTTGCTGGGGTGTGGCTCGAAAGAGGCGAGAACACGATCAACCCGAATCAGGAGTGCCCATCTCGGTTCCACCGTCAACGAGAAAGGCATTGTTATGACGATGATTGGGATCGATCCGCACAAGGCAACCCACACAGCGGTCGCTATCGACGACGATGAGAATGTGATCGACGAGTTCACACTCGAAGCCTCGAATGGCCAGGCAGAACGTCTGTGTGATTGGGCTGCAGGATACGGGAAGCGTGAGTGGGCTGTTGAGTCCGCGAACGGGCTCGGGTACTTGGTTGCCCGTCAGCTTGTCGCGGCGGGTGAGACGGTGTTTGATGTCCCGCCGGTGTTGGCGTCAAGGGTCCGATTGATGGGATCGGGACGCTCGCAGAAGAACGACCCGAATGATGCCCGTGCAATAGCGATCGCGGCGTTGCGTTCAGACCGCTTAACCGTCGTGGAACCTGATGATCATGTTGTCGTGTTGCGTCTGTTGGTGAAACGGCACCGCGACATGGCGAGGCTTCGCAACAAGCACTGCTCACGGCTCCACGCCCTCCTCCTCGAGGTAGAGGCTGGCGGGATCGGGGTGAAGATCAGTGCTACCAACGCATCCAGGCTCCTTGACAGCATCAATATTGGCGATGAGGCGACCCGGTATCGGACCCTGATTGCCCGCGAGGTCGTTGACGACATCGCCCATCTCGATGAGAAACTCAAAGCGTCCAAGAAGCGGATCTCGGTGGCAGTGCAAGCATCGGGGACATCTGTGACGGACATTGTTGGGATAGGTCCGATCGGTGCAGCAACCATCATTGGCTACACCAAGAACATCACCCGGTTCCCAACCAAGGGCCACTACGCCACCTACAACGCCACGGCACCGATCGAAGTGTCCTCAGCAGGCAACACGAGACACCGGTTGAACCTGCGTGGGAACCGGATCTTGAACCATGCTATCCATATCGCAGCTGTCACCCAGCTGCGACACGACACGAACGGCCGCGCCTATTTCGACAAGAAGATCGCTGAGGGCAAGACCCCGAAAGAAACGATCCGGGCGTTGAAACGACGCATCTCAGACGCCGTCTACAAGAGCCTCACCAACGACGCAACAAGAACCACCAGCTGAACAAGAGTGGGGTCCGGGAGGGCACCCAGGAACGACTCTGAATCCAGCGTGGCCAGCTTGCATCCTGAAAGCCGGCTCTTCGGATAAGCCACTCCCGAACCCAACACCAACGCTACGACCAACCGCGACACTCCGCCAGCGGATCACCCGAACGCGCCCGAAAAACATCCCCTTGACACAAAGAGGCTTCGTTATGTGCGGGTCACTTCACCTTGTCGAGGTCGTTGAGCTTCCATGAGTGGTCGAAGTAGGGCTTGAGCGGTGCGTACAGCCGGTAGATCACCGAGTAGCCCTTGCCCGGGACGGTGCGGATAAAGTTGGACTCGTAGCCGTCGGGCGCTTTGGGGCCGAGGTAGACGTCGACCGAACCGTCATCATTCTTCTTCAGGTTCTTGTAGGAGTTGATCGACGGAAAGTCGCTGCCGGCTGAGATGTCGTCGCGAACGAGCATCGATCGGGTTTCCGAGTCGTATACGATCAGCGACCAGAACTTCTCTGCGGGCACTTTGGGCGGAACGGTCAGCTTGTAGAGCATCCCACCGTCGAGGTAGTCCCCGTCGGCGTCCCGTGCTGCCCACAGGTACTGGGAGCCGGCGCCCACGACCTCCTTCACCATCGCCGGTGTGTTGCCGGTGGCGTAGTAGTAGAACAGTGATCTGGCATCCAGGTAGCGGTAGTTTCCGACCATGAACGTGTAGTCGCCACCGATCCAGCCCGACATCCAGTGCCGGTCTGTGTAGATGCGGTCTTTCGGGTCGCGGTTGGCATAGAGAATTGTCTTGGCCATCGCAGCGCCCATTCCGGCGGCGCGGGCCAGGATCTTCTTCGTCCGCTCATCCGGTTTGAATGGCTTCCCTTTGACGATCCCGATCGAGGCCAGCATCCCGTAATCCTCTGCTCCCACCGCTTGGTCGTATTCTTCGGCGACGAGCGCGGCCAGGTCGTCGAAGTAGCCGGAGTCCTCCCGCATGAGCTGGTTGACCACCTTGCCCGAGGCATTGACAAGGTCCAACGGAGGCGGGTCGCCCTTCTTGGCCAGCGGGTAGATCTTCATCGCCTTATAGCCAGCCACGGCTTGGTCGGGTTTCCCGTCCACCAGAAAGCCCCGCAGAACCACCCACACCCCATAGGTCGTCGACCGGCAGGTGAAGTAGCCATCGGGGACGTCACCTTTGTAGTCGGGAGGCAACACCAGATACTTGCCACCCTTGCCCTTGTCCGGGCCAGCCGCGCCGATGTCTTCAATGTAGCGGCACCACATGTCGTCGAGGATGCCGAGCAAGCCCGGAGGCGCATCGATCACCGTCGGCCCGTCTCGATGCAGGTCGAGGAACGTGAAAGCGTACACGACCTCGGAGTTGCCGGTGAGCATGAGCGTCTTGGCGTCCAGCAGATTCTCCCACACCGCAACCTTCTGCGGCTGTTGCGTCTTGCCCGGCAGGTCGTCGTCGACGCTGCGCCGCGCCGCGTACATCGACATCGCCGCCATGTGGCGCAAATAGACCTGCACCGCCCGCTGGTAGTCCAACTCGTCGTAGAGCTTCTGAGCCGTCTCAGGGGTCGGGAACCCATTCACGAACTTCAAATCGTCGGTTGTCAGATGTGCGTCCGTCATGATCCTCCCGAGTAGATGAACCCATCATCGCGTACTCGTGGCGACCCAGGCACCACCCGAAGCAGGTAGTCAGCAGCCGCCCATAACCGGCAATATGCTCGCCCCAGTTCTGAAGATGGCGTCGCCCGGTCCCGGACGTTCCCAGTAACTGTCTCGATTGTCCACGCGGGGACTCACGGGCAGCTGGCGTTCAGTTCGGTTCGAAAATTGTTGGTCGCGTTGTTGGTTCCACCCTGTATCTCGGGCCGCCACCTAGGGCCAGTGGTGGCAAGGCCCCGCACCCTCAATGGCCTACAACCCTTGGTACGTATCACGTCTAGCCCGGCAGAAGCCTTGGTACGCTTGACTCCAATTTGCCCCTGAGCTGACTACGGATCAGAAGGTTGGGTGTGCGAGTCCCTCCGGGCGATCCGGGAAGTCCTTACGGCGCAAGGCCTCGGGAGCGAGATGGACGCGTCTACCGGATGACGTCCGCGGGCTGCTCCGTCCACTCGCGTGTCTGTAAGAAGACGCGGCACAGTGCGACGTGTGCTTTTCGGAACTCCCTTCCAGGGACAACTCGACTTTTCGAAGTCGGTGCTCACGATGGGTACGCCGATCAGCAGCGGATGCTTGTCTGCCAACCGAGACCACTCAGCATGGTGTCACTGTGCGGTACGATATTTGAAGAGAGCCCTTCGGGCCGCCTTGGCGGTGGGCTTGTCAGGGTGCCCGTCGCCAATCGCGGAGAGAACCTGCTCGGTTTCGGGCAGCTTCACGCGCCACGCCTGTTCGACCATTGACAGGAGGCCGTCGGCGCCGGCGGCGGGTCCCGCCCAGGCGCCGACGGCTGCCACCGGTCCCCACAACTCGATTACGACGCCCAGCAAGCGCACGAAC
>JADFQA010000069.1 GCA_022562055.1 Acidobacteriota bacterium
GGAACCCACGAGGTCCGCAACCTCAAGGTCTACGACAACATCATCGTGTCATCCTGGGGCGAAACCGGCATTGGAAGATCAGGATCCTCCAACAACAACATCTTCACCAGCTGGGGCAATAAATTTTACGACAATACCTACTACTTCGACAACCTGAACGCCAAGTACTACCGATGGAAGTATTCGGCCATGTCGAGATCGCAATGGCAATCGAACAACAACGACCAAGCGGGAATCTGGCTCCGCCGTAGTTTGTTTGTCATGCCGATACTGCCATCAGAGGGCCAGGGTTGGACCGGTCCTGGCGGCGGTGGCGGAGGAGATGGCGGCGGCTCCGCAACCTTCACGGATACGACGGACAGCGTATTCGAATCGGACATCGAGTGGCTGGCGGATCAGGGGATTACGAACGGGTGCAATCCGCCAACAAATACGCGATTCTGTCCGGATGATCGGGTAACCCGTGGTCAGATGGCCGCGTTTCTCGACAGGGCTCTCAACCTTCCAGCGACATCACAGAATTACTTCACAGACGACGACGGGTCTTCCTTCGAGGGCGCCATCAACCGGCTTGCTGCTGCTGGCATAACATCCGGTTGCACCGCCGATCGGACGAAGTACTGCTCATCAGACTTCATAACGCGAGGTCAGATGGCGGCGTTTCTCAGCCGGGCCCTGGGGTACAGTGATGATGGCGGCGGCGATTTGTTTGTCGATGATGACACCTCTGAATTCGAGTTGGAGATCGATAAGCTGGCTACCGCGGGTGTCACCAAGGGCTGCAATCCGCCGACAAACGACCGGTTCTGCCCGAACAGCGACGTGACCAGGGGCCAGATGGCAGCCTTCCTTCGACGGGCCCTTGGGTAGAGGTCTGGTTGGGGGCTAGCTGCCGTGAGCGAGTAGCGTTGCGCTATGTGGACCATAAGCAGGCCGACGGTGGTCGTTCTGGCGATCGCCGTAATTGCAGCGGCGTGCACCGGAACCCCGTCTTCTCCGACAGTTACGCTCGATTCAACGACGACCATACGCCCGTCAACCGTATCGACCCCGTCCGCGACCACGCGGGTTCCGGTTAGCGCGCCTCCCAACGATGCGATCCAACTCTCCCCAGGCATGGATGTCGTAGCGGTTGTCGCCGAGTCCCCTGGGGGGGCGAGTTTCGTATTCGCGCCGGGCATCTACAGAAACCTTTCGATTCGTCCCAAAGACTCAACGTCGTTCTTCGCCCAACCGGGTGCGATCCTCAACGGGTCGACGCCTATAAGTGCCTTCAGCCGGAGTGGAAATCTTTGGGTGGCGACCGGTATAACGGCCCAGGGGCGCGTCCATGGCAATTGCAAAGACGACTTCCCAATGTGCTCACGACCAGAAGACGTCTACATCGATTCGGTCCTCTCGCGACAGGTAGAAGACGTCGCCGACGTCGAACCCGGCACCTTTCATCTCGATTACGAAACGGGGACGCTCACCATTGGAGACGACCCTAACGGTCGCATGGTCGAACTCACAACGACGGAGTTCGCATTTTTTGGAACAGCGTCGGACGTGACTATTGACGGTTTCGTGATCGAAAAATACGCCAATCCGGCGCAATCCGGTGCGATCCAAGCAAAGAGCAACACTGACCTCGGAATGCGGTGGCGTATTGCGAACAACGAGGTCCGCTACAACCACGGAGTCGGCATCAAGATCGGCGCTGCCAACGTCGTCGAGCAGAATCGTGTACACAGCAACGGCCAGCTTGGCATCGGGACCGGGCCTGGCGGATTCGACAATATCATTCGCGACAACGAGGTCTACGGAAATACGACGCTCGGATTCGTCCAAGGATTTGAAACCGGGGGGATGAAACTCACCACGCAGACCCGCCTGACGGTCGAAAGAAACGTCGTGCGCGACAATTTCGGACCCGGGATTTGGACCGACATTGACAACATCGACGTGACGATTGCGAGCAACTTCGTGGAGAATAACTTCGGACCCGGGATATTTCATGAGATCAGCTATCGGGCTGTCATCAAGGACAACACGGTGTCGGGCAACGGGTTCGGTTGGACGCAATGGCTGTATGGAGCCGGGATTCTGATAGCTCATTCGCGCGATGTCGAAGTCACCGGCAACGTAGTAAGGGACAATCGCCTCGGCATCGTCGGAATTCAACAGGACCGCGGAAGCGGTGCGTATGGTGACCGCGAACTACGAGATCTCTTCGTTCACGACAACATCATCGTGGCGACTGAAGGTTCGACCGGCATCGGGCAAGACATCGGCGTCGAGGCGGTGTTTTCGAAATGGGGCAACCGCTTCGAGTCGAACACATACTATGTGGATGTCGAACGATATTTCCGCTGGCGCGGGGAAGTTTTTGACTTTGCAACGTGGAACGACTTTGGCAACGACAGTGAAGGTCGCGTGCTCCCCGCTAACGGCTTCGACGGTTGAACCACTGGTGCGGTGCAAACGGACCGCCTTGTTTAAACGTCCTCGGAGCGACGATCCCGTCGGAGATACCTGCGACGGCTAAGTAGTTTCCAAAAATATGGCCCGCGTAGCTTCGGATGATGTGGGTGCAGCTGCTCACCCCAATAGACAAGCATTACCGTTGATGGGAAGACGACGTGACGCCACCATCTCAGCGCTTCAAGAACTCGGCCAGTCGCCAGAAACGGAATGAATTGTTGGCGACGATGGTGATCAACCCTGCCTTGGGAACCACCCAACCGGATGTGGGACGGCCACACACGCCGGGCAACGACATGCCGCCAGCCGCGAACTGCTTTCGTCGGGTGGATCACCTGTGCAAGGTCGTCCTCGACCACATCCATCACGAACGTGAAAAGCGAGCTGTAGCCTTGGGCGCTGATCATCTTTTGGAGCAGTTCACGATCCAATTTCGGATCGGTGCAAAGTCGCAAAAGATCGCAATGGCCGATGAGGAAAGAGAACCGGTCCTTCAGCTCGTGCAGCATCATTTGGAGCGCTGCCGCCTCGAGACCGAACACCTCGACATCAATACCAGCAATGTCAACGACCTCGGTGGAGTCCCACACGAGGTCCGGTTCACGTAGTTCCAGCCCGACCTTGAACGGGTCGACATGCAGATCGATCCACACACCATCAAGCTGGATGTCGATCGAATCAAGAACACCTGCGTCGGAGAGACGCTGGGCGTTGTTCGCCAGAGAGTGGGCGGGGTCGAGGCGCTCAACGAGTTCTCCGAATCGTGCTCTCGACTCCGGGGCCACCGCGATGTCGAGATCGGTGTACGGCCGCAACCCAGAAACTCTGTAGAGCTGGTATTCGAGTGCCGCGCCTTTAAAGAGAACAAGCCGAACGTCGATCGACCGCGCAATCTCAAGCACCTTTGGCAGAACCGCAACGATTTTCGCTTCCCTGGAGCGGGATCGGACCTGGCCGATCGCGATGCGCTTTTTCTGTACTTCGTCGAGCGCTACATCGCCGCTACGCGTGGCCTGCCACAATAGACCGAGCATGCGCTGATCGGCGGCGGCAGCCACCAAAGCGGCAGGATCACGAGCCGCACGCGGTTTGCGTCCCACTGCCAAGTCGATCAGCAACGGCTCTACCTCTGTCAAGACCACCTCACCCGCTCTTGTTCCAGTGTCGGGATCATCGGCCGGCGAGCCGAGCAGATGAACTCCGACTGATTCGTCAAGACTCGGTCCAGGATACCCGATAGTGTAAAAGTCGGTGGCTGGCTTTCCGAACAATTGGACCGTAGCTACCCTTCGTCAGCGATCCAACGATGTGGAGTCATGGAAACTTTCGATACGAATCGTCCTCTCGAACCGACCGTGACCGCTGCTGTTCTCAGATACCGGTGGCTGGTCCTATTCGCAACCGTGCTGGGAGTGGCAGCGGCGATTTTCTACGCTACGTCGACGTATGTCGAGCGCTATGAAGCACAGGCAACGATGTCTGTGCAAGACCCCACAGCTTCGATTCTCTTCGACTCCGGAGGAGCGATTCGTCGCACGGACTACGTCAGTGACCAGATCGAGATCCTTCGCTCGTCGGAGATCGCTAACCGCGCCGCATCTCTCGCTTCGGGAGTCGACGGCATCGATTTAACTCCATCTGACATCGCGCGGGGCCTCAGCGTTTCTAACTCGCAGGGGTCGAGCCTTGTCTTCATCGTACTGCACGCTGATACTGCGCTCGAGGCCGCAGCGAGCGCGAACGCCATCGTTGTTGCGTACCGAGACCTTCTCAAAGAGGAGTTTCAGACGACGTTTGCAGACTCGGTTGAAGTCCTTGACGACCGCGTGGCGGAACTCAACCAGCAGATCGATGACAACCAGCGAAGCATCGCTGCAATCACCAATATTCCAAACGCCCAGACAACCGAACTAGAGGTCTTCTTGGCAAACTCGGTGCCCCGGCTACTCACGTTGTATGACGCACTTCTGGTGGAGTCAGATCCAGAGCTGAGGTCCGAACTACGCCAGCAGGTGGCGGACATCAATGGCCAGATTTCAACGATCACGTCCATCCAACGTCTCACGCAAGCGGACTCCGTACTGGTAGATCTGCTGCAACGGCAAACACGACTGATCGACCGAGCACAAGCTCTTGAGGAGCGCCGGGAAACCCGTGAGATCGATCGTCTGCTGCTCGGCGACGGGGTGACAATTTCGACCAAAGCCGAGGGTGCCCGTCAACTGCCTTCTAACCAAAGCAAACTCGCCGTGATGGGCGGATTGGTGGGCTTTGTCGCGGCCGCATCTCTGGCCTACAGCCTCACGCTGCGCAATCGCGTGTTCTCCTCCAAGAACGAACCCGAGCCGGTTCTCGCCGCCCCGCTCATCGCCGAAATCCCAAACTTCCGGCACGAAGGTATCAAGTCGGCGCTCCCCGTCCGTGTCGCACCGCGTTCAGCAAGCGCCGAGTCGTTCCGCTTCGCCGCGGCTGCGCTGGACGCACGAATGAACGCCGATCCACTGGACCACGGCCTGGTTCTAGGGGTGACTTCGTCATCGATCAGCG
>JADFQA010000070.1 GCA_022562055.1 Acidobacteriota bacterium
CCCCTCGGTCTCTAGTGGTCGTTGCATCATGGTTGGTGCTGTAGCAGCGATCTTGGAGGTGCTAAATGTCTGTGGACAGGGTGAGGGGTCAGAGGTTGACCCGGTCGGAACGGCTTGAGGTTCGGCGGCGTATTGGTAATGGTGAGTCGTTTGAGGATGCCGCCGGGTCGGTGCGGTGTTCGACCAAGACAGTGCAACGTGTTCTCAATAGCGTCGGGGGTGTCCATGTTCGAGACAGGGACAGGTCGAAGCTGCGGCTGTCGCTTCGTGAGCGGGAGGAGATTTCGTTGGGGATCCGCGCTGGCGAGTCTTTACGTGAGATAGCTCGCCGGCTCAATTGTTCACCATCAACGATCTCTCGGGAGGTGAGCGTCAACGGCGGTCTCGGCATCTACCGGGCAGTCGCAGCGGATGAGGCAGCGTATCGGCGCGCCAGACGACCTAAACCGGCGAAACTGTCGACGTGTCACGGGCTTCGAGAAGAGGTCGAAGCAATGCTCGACAAGCGCTGGTCACCCCAGCAGATATCGGCGAGACTGGTCATCGAGTTTCCCGATGATCCGGAGATGAGAGTGTCACACGAAACTATTTACCGGTCGCTGTTTGTCCAGTCTTGGGGAGCGTTAACCAAGGAGCTGACTGCTTGTCTGAGGACCGGTCGGACCCGGCGACGCCCTCATGGCCGTAAAGACCCTGGCGGCTATATCAAGGATATGGTTGTCATCTCGGATCGGCCTGCCGAGATTGAGGACCGCGCCGTTCCCGGTCACTGGGAAGGTGACCTGATCGTGGGATCTGGCGGCCACTCAGCAATCGTGACGCTGGTGGAGCGACAGACCCGATATGTGATGTTGGCCCGAATTGGTCGAGACAAGACCAGCAACCATGTCTGCGCTGCGATTGCACGCCGGATCCAGGATCTCCCCAATCACCTGATGCGGTCATTGACATGGGATCGGGGCAAGGAACTTGCCAGCCACACCCAGTTCACCATCGATACCGGGGTCCAGGTGTATTTCTGTGACCCTCACTCACCGTGGCAGCGGGGATCTAACGAGAACACGAACGGACTGCTGCGCCAGTACTTCCCCAAAGGCACCGACCTCTCCAGGCACTCGCGTGGCGACCTCGACGCGGTCGCTCTCGCACTCAACAACCGGCCCCGTAAAACCCTCAGATGGAGAACACCCGCCGAAGCACTCAACGAGCACCTACGATCAATCCAACAAGGCGGTGTTGCAACGACCCCTTGAACCTGAGCAGATACCCTTCATACGCACTGAGTTGGCGAGCCTCGAGGTGGTGGACACCATCGTCTCTGGACGCGGGACCGACATCGAACCTCCCACCCAGCTCACCCGCTTGGTTCACGAATTGGATCGTCCCGTCGCCGTTGGTGATCCACACACCGCCGGCGAAGGGCAAGAGCCTCGGTGCCGCGCGCCTGTCCACGGGTGCGCGCAGCACCGCATCCGGGACCTCAATCGCAAACGGTCCGACCCGTCGAGGGGGATCTGGATCAGTTGACCAACGTTGTCGGCAACCCACCAGGCGTTGGCCCCAAGGACAAACTCTCCCTGCGAACCACTGGGGATCGTCCAAGCCCGGCTCCCGTCAAGGTTGTAGAGCACTACCTCGGTTCCTGCCGTGAGAATCTGACTATCGCCGAACGGTACGGCGTCGGAAATGAAGCCGTCGTCGCCAAGCGAAACCAAGCGGGTCACCGAACCCGGTTCCGGATCAGTCGTGAAATCGATCGTGGTGAATGTGTGGAATACGATAACTTCGGCGTTTCCGCTGGGTTCACCGACACCATTGAACGTGGCCTCTCTGGACCCGTCGGGGTTCAGGAGCGTGGTACTGCCAGCGTTCCTCTGATGGACCCAAACTCCACCCGGACCGCAGGTAATCTTCCTGGGAGGGCCACTGATATCAGTAAAGCTGATCTGCCACGTGGAGACGTCAGAGACCCCTTGTGGGATGAGGCAAGGAAAGAGTTGTGCCGGGTCGAGACCGATCGCGGTGAGTTCGCCCCGGTAATTGTCCTGGACCCACTCAAGCCCGTACTCGGCCACCAGGAAATCGATGTCCGGATCGGCGACGATCGGCTCAGGCGGGTCCACACCTTCGCACGGCTCCGCAGGACCCTGGCGATAACAAGAAGGAAGAGTGGATCTGAGGACGCCGTCTTGGAGTTAGAGGACCATTGCGGTGCTGATGGCCTTGTCGATATCCCCCAAGTCTGTCCGACACATGAGCGATTCGAAGGTGAAGCGGATTTCCGAGTCGGTCGCTTGTACGCGCCCGCTCAGGAAGCCAGTGACCGGTGCGCCGAATTCAACGCAGGCGTCCGAGTGACTGTAGGTCATCAGGAATGCATAACCATTGTCGGCGCTCGGCGAGATCACGATCTCCACTTCGAGACCGTAACCGTCGATCGTTAGCCACCTTCCGATGAACGGATCGACCGGATCCTCGACAACGGTCGCGCTCGTTGTTACTTGAGCCGCGGTCGTAGCACTGCCGGTCGTCCCCTCGTCACCCGAACACGCCGCAACGAACACAAGAAGGCATAGCCCAGGACAAACCATCGGCGCCGGTACATGCATCTCCCTTCCCGCTCTGAATTCTGATACTAGTAGGGGCTGGCTCCGCGAGGCGGGATGGGAACACCGAGAGGGACGATGAGAAACGGTGAGCTGCTGTGCCTGGGTCATGAACTCTGGTTCATCATGTCCAAGGTTTCAGGATCATGGCAGTAAACCCCGGACGTGCCCACACCGATCCATGGTTACGAGGCACCGTGTGCGTTAGTCCGTCTTCTGGAGCCTCACGCTCTGCGATCACATGATCTGCCTGGATCAGGTACACGGCGTCCAAGGACACAACCCACAGGGACACGGCCTCGTAACCTGTTGCCGAGACACCCTCAGATCCTCTGAGTACCCATCTCAGGGATAATCGCTACCAATGTATCACAGGAGGCGCCGAGGTAGAGACTGGAGTCGAGGCCCGTGTAGATCGAGAACCGGTCGCTGGCACCCGTTCTCTTGTACTCGCCATCGCACCTGCTCGAACCCAAATCAGAAGCTGTTTCCTCAGCAGAGAATCTAGTTGAACGCTCTTCCGAAGCATGCGTTGATATCGCCCGCGAGGGTGGCCGTCCCGTGCAGCTTCGCCCTCAGAGAAACAGGGCTCAACGACACCTTCGCCGTTGACCAGAGCGAACCTCGCGACGTCATCCTTGAGCCTTATCCTCTCGAGTCTGACACGATCACCGAGTTCACCACACCCGATGCTTGCCTCGAAGCCAATCGCCTCCTGTCCAACGATCCAGCCCAAACGTGACGACGGCCGACGTGGGCTATTGGGCGGTCCAACCGCCGTCCACAGTGAGGACGGAGCCGTTGACCATAGCGCCAGCTTGTGACGCAAGATAGATGACAGCCCCGGCAACGTCTCTAATCTCGCCGACGTGCCCGATCGGTATCCGCTCAACAACCGACGCCAGGTAAGTGGGATCATCGAGGCGCTCGGCCGTGCCCGGTGTGTGAATGAACGTCGGAGCCACAGCGTTGACCGTCACACCCAACGACCCCCATTCCAATGCAAGCACCCGCACAAGTTGGTTGACGCCTCCCTTGGACGCTGAATACACAACGTGGTCGCGGATGCCCACAAGCGACGCCTGCGAACTCACCGCGATCACCCGCCCCGATCCCCGGGCAACCATTTGGCGTCCACATGCCTGAGCGGTGAAGAAGAGCCCCTTGAGGTTGACGTCCATCATCTCGTCCCACGCTGCCTCGTCTACGTCCAGCGCCGGGTGGTTAGCGCCGATTCCGGCGTTCGCAACCAGGATGTCGATTCGGCCGTGACGGTCCATGATCGAGCTGATACCGGAGCGGATCGACTGTAGATCCGTCACATCCACGCGGTGACCGGTGGCCGATCCGCCCGCCGATCGCAGCTCCTCGGCCACCTGCTCCGCCGCCGATGCTGACCTGGCTGTCACGGCAACCGTCGCACCGGCCGCTGCCAACGCCTCGACAAGCCCTCGCCCAATGCCCCGATTCGCCCCGGTTACGACGGCGACCTGGCCGTCGAGCCGAAAAGAAGGCAGATGCCGTGAATCCATGCAAGAGACATTACGCCGATGTGCCGCGATACCCTATTAATATACTCATGACGGACCTCGAAACCCTGGGCGGATGAGCGGATGGGCGTGGGGTTGGGCGGTGCGCCGGAGTCCCTGCCACCGGATTGTGAAATTTTGCAGGTGAATGCCGACAGATGCACGAGGGGACTAC
>JADFQA010000071.1 GCA_022562055.1 Acidobacteriota bacterium
GTTGATGTTCACCACTCGGTCTCCTTCAGCCCACGTGGTTTGGCCTGGGGGCAAGAAGATCTGCGTGGACCCGGTGCCGTCGGGCGAAGCCTCAGCAACGGAGAGCTCGAGGTCGTCAGGGATCGCAGTCGGCACGAGGAAGATGGTCGCGTCGGAGACGCTTCCTGCTGCGCCAGTATCTGTCGTGGATCGCTGGGCTACCGCGATGACGCCACCAAGCACAACAGCGACCGTTGCGAATCCGACGAGCGCCGCAATCAGAGGGGATCGTCGTGGGCGGTTGGACGTCTGCACGACCCGCACGTCTGACAGGTTCTCGAAGTCGATGGGTGGAGGAGCCTCGGCGACCATTGATGCCAAGACCTCACGCACTATCTGCCTCTCGCTGCTACTCATCGAGCACTCTCCTCAGATGGCGACGCGCCCTTGCCAAGTGACGTCGCACGGACCCGGCACCGATTCCCAAGTAGCCGGCAATTGCGTCATCCGTCATGTCCTCCCAGTACGCCAGGAACACGGCAGCCCGTTGCCTGACGCTGAGTCGGTTCACGGCAGCCCAGACTTCGGGATGGATCTCTGGGGGATGAACAACCGGAGCGGAAGCGGCTCTCATTTCTCGGTCTCGCCTCCTCGACTCAGTCCGATGAAGGTTGCGAGCCTCATTCGCCACTGCCCGATGCAGGTAGCTTCTGTGGTTCTCAACCGACGACCAACCCGGCGAACCGATTGATCTGAGGACAGCAGACGAAACGACATCAGCTGCGTCGTTGGACCCCACCAACACTGTCGCGAACCGGATCAAGGCAGCGGCGTGTTCGCAGTAGATCTCGGCGTCGGTTGCGACCGGCGAATCAAGATGCACATTGCCCCTTTCCCATTAGCTGTCATGTATTAGACACCGCTGCGTGCACGTTTCGCTGACACCCAAACGAAGAATTCTTGTCCAGCGTCCGTAGCAAGCCATCAACTCGTCGAGATTCTCGCATTCGGGAAGGCCGCTGGGGTCGGTGAGCGTCCGCCGAGAGGCTGTCAGCAGCATTGGGATCTGAGGTTCTCGACGGCCCTCCCGAGCCAGCCGGAGAGCTTCCCAGGCTTCCTCACCCGTCGTGGACCGTCTCAGGACGCGCATAGGACGCGTTTTGCTGAGAGACAATGCGAATCGATGAACGTCAATGAGTGCTGAAACCCCCGGTGTGCCTATGTGACGGCGGCCATGAGAAGCTCCCCATAGGCGGCCACGAGATCTCCCCGCGAACGGTCATGAGAATTCCCCGCGTGTAGTGGGGTTTTCTGGAAGGGTTCTTGGGGTTGGGTTCCTGATTCGACTGTGATTGCTGGCTGGAAGCGGTCATCGAGTCTGAGAGGAACCGGCCCATGTTGGTTGAGGAGAAGATTATGGAAATATTGGAGGCATACGATTTGACGAAGTCGTTCCGTTCGGCTGGTGCGTTGTGTGGTGTGGATCATCGCACGGTGCGCCGTTATATCGCAGCGAGGGCCGCGGGGCTGGATCCTGTGGCCACGCTGGGGCGGGGTTCGGTGTCGGATCCGTTCTCGGACAAGATCACAGAGTGGATCGATCTGTCTCAGGGCAGGGTGCGTGCCGATGTGGTGCATCGCAAGCTCGTGGCAATGGGGTATGAGGGTTCGGAGCGTACGACGCGTCGGGTGGTGGCTGCGTTGAAGGGAGACTGGACCCGTGAGCATCGTCGGGGTTACAAGCCGTGGATCACGGAGCCGGGTTTGTGGTTGCAGTGGGATTACGGTGACGGACCCAGGATCGGCGGTACCAGGACGCATCTGTTTTGTGCGTGGTTGGCGTGGTCACGGTTCCGGGTGATCCTGCCGATGTGGGATAAGAAGCTGCCGTCGGTGATTTCGGCTCTGGATCGGTGTTTCCGGATTATCGGCGGGGTCCCGACGTACGCGTTGACCGATAACGAGAAGACGGTCACGAATACCCATATTGCCCGGGTGGGGGTTAGGAATCCCCAGATCGTTGCAGCAGCGCACTATTACGGGGTGACGATCACGACGTGTCTGCCTGCTGATCCTGAGTCCAAGGGCGGGTCGGAGGCAACTGTTCGCATAGCGAAGGCCGATCTGGTGCCTACGGCTGCGAACCTGTTGGAGGAGTACGAGTCGTTCGACCAGCTCGAAGAGGCGTGTGTAGTAGCAATGGAGCGGTTCAACACCAGGGTCCACACCGTCACCGGTGAGAGGCCCACAGACCGCCTGGTGCGGGAGCTCGAAGTGATGCACAAGGTGCCTGCTGAGCCGTATACCGCGGTGTTCGGGGAGACCCGGGCTGTGACGTGGTCATCAACGATCTCGTTTCGGGGTGCTCGCTACTCGGTGCCCCACACATGGATGGGGGCTCGGGTCTGGGTGCGTGTCTCGGGTGACGAGATCGTGATCACCGCTGAAGTGAACAATGCTGCTACCGAGATTGCCCGTCATCGTGTTGTTGGCCGAGGCGAAGCAAGCATCGTTGATGCCCACTATCCGGAACGGCGCGACACCCCGGAGCGGACCCCGAAGGCGACGAACCTGTTCGAGGCGGCGTTCCTCGAGATCGGTGTGGGCGCCCAGCGGTGGCTGATCGAAGCCGCTGCACAAGGGATACGGGGCATCGAAACGAAGATGGGTGACGCCGTAGCGCTCACCAAAGAGTGGGATCCGGTAGTCGTTGACGAAGCGTTAGGGCTAGCTGCAACAGTAGGACGTTTCTCTGCGGGTGACGTTGAATCGATCGTCACGGCCCGCCGCCAGGATCCGTTCTCGCCACCTGTCGGGTTCTCTCTCCAACCCGGCACCGGCGCCTGGTCACGCTACGGCGACAACAACGACAACAGCAACGGCAACGGTGACAGGGGCGGGAATGGCGGTCGGCGATGACGACGATCGCCACACCGGTCCTTGACGAACTCGTCGCGTTGTGTCGCAGGCTACGCCTCAAATATGTTCGCGAGCAGATGCCCGAGGTGCTCCTGACCGCCAAAGCGCAACGATGGGACCCCGCAGAGATGCTGCGGATCCTCCTGATTGCTGAAGCCGAAGGCAGAGACCGGGCCACCATTGAGAACCGGCGCAAGAAAGCAAAGTTCCCCGCCGGCAAAACGTTTAGCGTCTGGGATCCGGCTCGCAGCCCTATCCCTCTCCCCACCCAAGAGGCGTTACGGAGCCTCGAATGGGTGACCAGGCGTGAGAACCTGGTGGTGTGCGGGCCGTCAGGGACAGGGAAAAGCCATTTCTGTGAAGCCCTGGGCCAGCACGCCATCGAAAACGGCCTGATCGTCGTGTGGTACTCCATTGAGGACCTCGGAGTGTTGATACGCAGACACCGTATCGACGACACGATCACCAGAGCGTTCACACCGATCCTGAGAGCAGACCTCGTCATTGTTGACGACATCGGGCTCCTCCCCATCTCCCCAGACGCAGCAGAGGGCCTCTACCGGCTTGTTGACGCCTGCTACGAGAAACGCTCCGTAGCAGTGTCATCGAACCTGCACCCCTCAGGGTTTGATCAGCTCATCGACCACAACATTGCTTCGGCCCTTGTTGACCGGCTCATGCACCATGCCCACATCGTGGTCACCGAAGGCGAATCGATACGACTCGCCGACGCCACCCAAGGAAAAGGGGTGATACCACTACCAAGCTAAGGACGGCGCGTGGGGAATTCTCGTGGCCGTACGCGGGGAGATCTCGTGGCCGTACGCGGGGAATCCTGATGGCCGCCCATGGGGAGAAACCAATGGCCATTGACACCGTCGCCCACACCCTCAACAGCCGACCACGCAAAACCCTCGGATGGCGCACCCCCGCCGAAGCCATGGCAGAGGTTCTAAAGTCTGCTCAACAGCAAAGTGTTGCTTCGACCCCTTGAACCTGAGC
>JADFQA010000072.1 GCA_022562055.1 Acidobacteriota bacterium
CCTAGGGACCTGTGGAAAGGCATTGATCACCGAAAGGCATGTCTCGCATGCACCGTAGGAACCATCGTGGACATGAGAAGCAAACGCCCACCGCATATCCCCAGGGCCACCGTACATCTCGAGCGTCGTCACATCGACACCAAGCACAGCCCAATCCACCCCAGCGGCGAAAAACCCATCGAACGGGATAGATCTAAAGTTGTTGAGCGGATCGATTAGCTCGAACACGGTGTCTTGCCCGGGAACCATCTGGGTGCTCAATATCAGGGACCCGCCCTGCCAGGTATCTCCTGGAAATGCAGGGATAGCCTCCCAACCCGGCGTCCCCTCGAACCCGATCGGAATGTCGATCTGGATGAATAGATCCTCGAAGTCGGCGGCGTCGATACCGGACGGCTCCTCGCGGCCCATGAAAAACAATGCCATCGGCGAGTCCACGAGCCCATCTCGACTGACCTCGAACGAATCGGACATTTCTCGCAGCACCCCAATTGTGTCCCCAAAACCGACCGCGCCAGGGTCGAACAGCCCCGCACCAACAACGTCTGGTTGCGCAAAGGGAACAGTGTCAGGGCCGAGAGTCGGCAAGCCACGGACATCGTCGGCGTATCGGTAGGAGTTTCCCGGAGGGACAAGTTGCAGAAGTTCGGCGATGTCAACTGGAGAGTTCGCCGCCAGATCGGTCATGTTGATCACATCGACTGGCACCGATGCACCACTCGTTTGGGCCGCAGCCATCCCAGCGATGCCGAGAAGAATCACGGCCACCGCCGCGCTGAATTGTTTCACCCGCTACGTCCTTCTATCAGGTCCGCACAATGTAGCGGTCGCGGTTGTCGCACGGCGGCTTTCCAAAGCGGTTACCACCTACTCCCCGGTTTCCTCTCGCAGCCGGACGGGGGATCCCTGATCGGGGTACTTGCCAGGCACACCGTCGTAGAACGCTCGGAACTTATCCATATCGTGGGTGACATCGCCAGTGAGGTGTATTTCGGCACCGACCGTGGCAACCTTTGTCGCGTAGTTCACCGACACTGGGACTACTGGGACACCGGTCGCCGAGGCAATGTGGTAGAAACCGCTCCGCCAATGATCGGCTGCCTTCCGGGTGCCTTTGGGAGCGACGACCAGTGCAATTTCTTCCAAATCCGCAAACGCCGCGACCATTTGCTCAACCATGCCCTGCCCAGAATCACGCCGAATTGGGATTATGTATTTGCCCATCAGCCATCCGAACGGCGGTTTCACCAGCGTGTGCTTACCGATAGCCATTGCAGGCATCTTGAATACGCGGATGACGGCTAGGAACAGTAAGAAATCCCAGTTGGATGTGTGGGGCGCACCGAGTGCGACGTACTTTCTCGAGGTGGGAGGTTCACCAACGAAGGACCAACCGAGCATTCTCATCACCAGCCAGCACGCTGTTTTCATCGGCACATGCTGCGCAGCACCGCGTTGCCTGTCAAGCGCGCCAATAACTAGCGTAGGTCGCAACGAATTGGCGCTCGGCTAGAACAACTCGGCGTCGGCGATGACTTCTACCGTCGACGGACCATCGAACGCCATCGCTCGACCAAGAGCGCCAACAAGGTCGTCGGCCCGCTCAACGCGAATTCCCAAACCGCCACATGACGTGACGTAGTCCGCAATGTTGGGGTTAGTGAGCGAGGTCTGCCACACCGGCCAGGCGCCAGCGCGTTGCTCCTTGGAGATTTTACCAAGCTGAGCGTTGTTGAGAAGGAGATGGGTGATGTTCATTCCGTACTTGACCGCGGTGTTCACCTCCCACGCATACTGCCCGAACCCGCCGTCGCCGGTAATCGCAAAGACGGGCCTGTCTGCGAACTTGAGCCAATGTTCGTCGTTGGAGAACCGGTGGGCGCGGGTGGCTGCCCAGGCTCCAATTGCAGCGGGATAGCCAAAGCCAATGGACCCCAGGTAGCCGCTCATCAACACCGCTTGGCTACCCGAGCTCTCGAAATAGCGCCCAAAGCTGTACGTGTTATTACCAACATCGACCGCGAGGATGGCATTCGTCGGGGCTAGTTTGGTAAGCACGTCAAAGACGACCGCAGAGTTGATACCGCTACCGAAGTCGTCGGCAATACGGCTGGTCTTCTCCGTGCGCCACAACGACCACCGCCTGGCAACCTGATCGGTGTGGTCGATGGACGAGTGCACGCTCCTGACTCGTTCCAGAAGGAGACCCGCCGTCACGCCAATCTCCCCCCAGACCGCCATGTCGATGCTGTGTGTTTTACCAAGGTGCATGCGATCGAGGTCAACTTGAATAGTTGGCTTCTTAGGTGAAATCCCGGTGTGATTGCTGAAGCTGGCTCCAAACACCAGTAGCAAGTCGCTTTCGTTCATGAACCAGCTTGCGACCGGAGTTCCGGATCGGCCAAGCACACCAGCGCCAAGAACGTGACCGCCAGCTTGCGAGTCTGGGCCAGCAACGCCTTCGCAACCCATGTCGCCGATGAGGCCTTTCGCTTTAAAGGTCGTGACAACCGGACAACGCAGCTCCTCGGCAAGGGTAATCACCGAATCCATCGCAAAGCGGGCGCCGTGCCCGACGATGATGAGTGGCCGTTTTGCCGCTGCGAGCGCGGTGACCGCGGTGTCGAGCGCTTCCGCTGATGGGGCGATGGACTGAGCGGCGACTCTACCCTCGGGTCCACCAGCCTTTTGGTCGACGCCAGCAGGAAGCGTTTGGACATCGTCGGGGAATATGAGATGCGCCACATCCTGGTTGATTGTCGCGCTCTTGAGCGCGAGATTCATTAGCTCGGCGTGGTCCGAGCCCGGGAGAGCAAGGTGGCTGAAACCGGCCACCGCAGAAAATGCCTTGGTGAGGGGAAGCTCTTGAAAGGCACCTGGCCCGAACACCTGTTGTCTCACTTGCCCGGTTAGAGCCAGCAGCGGGGAGCGGTCAACCTTTGCATCCCAGCAACCGGTGAGGAGGTTTGTGGCGCCCGGCCCGGCGATTGCAAAACAGGCGGCCGGCCGACCCGTAAGCTTTCCAAACGCACTTGCAGCGAACGCCGCCGCACCCTCGTGACGGATGCCGATGTACTCGAGGTTGCCCTGCTCCTCCTGTATGCGCAGGGCATCGGCAAGGCCGAGGTTGCTGTGCCCCACCATGCCGAATACGTGCGTCACTCCCCAATTCACCATCGTCTCGGCCATGACATCGGTTATGGTGCGAACGTGCTCGGGGTCGGGTCCGAGTGCGACAAAGATATCGTCCCCACGGACTTCCACCGGAAATGTTGCAACACCATCACCGAAACTGCCCGGTGATAATCCGGTGGTCGGGTCAAAGTCCCAGCCATGCCACGGGCAGCGCAAGAAGCAGTCTCCGGCCTCGTTACACTCAATCGAACCCTCCCCCAAGGGACCTCCCTGATGCGGACAACTGTTGTCGAGAGCGTAAAACTCGCCAGCGAAGTGGGTGAGGGCGAACTGATGCGTTGTCTCTTCCACAGTCACGGACACAGTCTTAACGCGTCCCTCTGGTAGATCACTGACGCTTGCGATTCTGTGCCACGTGACCGACGCCGCGGTGTTGTTCGCTGTCGACTCGTCGTTCATCGCGGACTCCTTCCCTATAGAACCTCCACCACTTGGGCAGGTGGTG
>JADFQA010000073.1 GCA_022562055.1 Acidobacteriota bacterium
GAAGTACTACGAAGCAGGCCACATGATGTACGTACACCTCCCATCGCTAGAGGAACTCGGCAAAGACATGCGGTCCTTCATAACCAAAGCCACATGACCTGAGACACCTCGCACCTCTGATTACGGGTCGCAAGGTTTCGCGTTCGAACCCCCCGATCGTGCCGACGAGACCCCTTTGCTCGAGGGTATTCGTTGCGTCGGCGGGGTCGTGTAGGGTTCAGAAGCTGTTTGTGAGCGCGCCAGCGGTGGTCCTCGACGCAGGATGCCTACGACTCAAGCGACGTCGAGGAACCGACGAATGGCCTCGCGAATGATCTCAAGTACAAGCGACCCCACGGCCTCGCCAATAGGTAGTCCACGCTCTCTGATCTCAAACTAGTGTCGTCGAGTCCGCGGTCGCCTATCCCACCTACTGCTCGACGGGGATCATTAGGTCAGCAAGAAATGCGACAATCTCACTGGTCCTTCTGTAGTACTCCGACACCCGTGCATACGTAAGCCCCTCGGTCTCTAATGGTCGTTGCATCATGGTTGGCGTGGTGACAGCGATCTTGGAGGTGCTAAATGTCTGTGGACAGGGTGAGGGGTCAGAGTGTCAATGGCCATTGGTTTCTCCCCATAGGCGGCCATCGGGTTTCCCCGCGTACGGTCACGGTTTCTCCCCGCGTACGGTCACGGTTTCTCCCCGCGTACGGCCATGAGAGTTCCCCGCGTCGTTTCAGCTTGGTAGTGGTATCACTCCTTTGCCTTGGGTGGCGTCGGCGAGTCGTACTGATTCGCCTTCGGTGACAACAACGTGGGCGTGATGCATTAACCGGTCGACGAGTGCCGAAGCAATGTTGTGGTCGATGAGCTGATCGAATCCTGAGGGGTGAAGGTTCGAGGACACCGCTACGGAACGTTGTTCGTAGCAGATGTCAACAAGCCGGTAGAGACCCTCGGCTGCGTCAGCGGATATGGGGAGGAGCCCGATGTCGTCCACAATGACGAGGTCAGCTTTCAGGATCGGGGTGAACGCTTTCGCAATGGTGTCGTCGATGCGATGTCTGCGTATCAACACTCCGAGATCCTCAATGGAGTACCAGGCTACGATCAGTCCGGTTTCGATGGCGTGCTGGCCCAGGGCTTCACAGAAATGGCTTTTCCCTGTCCCTGACGGTCCACACACGACCAGGTTCTCACCCCTGGTGACCCACTCGAGGCTACGGAGCGCTCGTTGGGTAGGTTCGGGGATGACGCTGCGGGTCGGGTCCCAGACGTCGAACGTTTTCCCTGCGGGGAACTTCGCTTTCTTGCGGTGATGCTCGATCGTGGCCCGGTCACGGCCCTCAGCTTCAGCGATCAACAGGACCCGCAACGTCTCGGCGGGGTCCCAGCGTTGCGCTTTGGCGGTCAACAACACCTCAGGCATCTGCTCCCGAACATATTTGAGGCGTAGCCGGCGACACAGGGCAACAAGTTCCTCGAGGACCGGTGTAGCGATCGCCGTCATCGTCGCACCCCGTTCCCGTTGGTGCCGGGTTGGGACCATTGTTGGGTGCCGGGTTGGAGCGAGAAACCTACCGGTGCCAGTATCGGGCCACGGTGCCGATAGGTGAGGATCGATTCGAGGTCACCGTCACCGAAGCGGCCTACCTTTGCTGCAGCCGCTAACGCTTCGTCAACAGCAGCCGGGTCGTGTATCTCGGTGAGAGCTACCGCGTCACCCATCCTGGCTTCGATACCGCGTATCCCAAGGCCTGCGGCTTCAATGAGCCACACCTGGGCGCCTTGACCGATCTCGAGGAACGCAGCCTCGAATCGGCTGGTCGCTTTCGGGACCCGCACCGGGGTGTCACGTCGTGGCGGGTAGTGAGCATCAACAATGCTCGCCTCACCGGAACCGACAATGGCGTGGCGTGCGATCTCGGTAGCAGCATCATCAACCTGGGCGGTGATAATGATTTCGTCGCCCGAGACACGGACCCAGACCCGTGTCCCCATCCAGGTGTGGGGCACCGAGTAGCGTGCACCACGAAACGAGATCGTTGATGACCATGACACAGCCCTGGTTTCGCCGAACGCTGCGGTATAGGGCACCTCGGGAACCCGATGCAATAATTCCAATTCGGTGACGAGACGATCAACCGGTTTCTCCCTGGTGACCGTGTGGACCCTCGTGTTGAACCGCAGAGTCGCAGCCGCACATGCCTCCTCGAGCTGCTCAAACGTTTCATAGTCGTCCAACAGGTTTCCGGCGGTCGGCACCAGATCGGCTTTTGCGATCCTCACGGTGGCTTCAGAGCCGCCCTTGGACTCAGGATCGAACGGGACACATGTCGTGATCGTCACCCCGTAATAGTGTCCTGCCGCAACGATCTGGGGGTTCCTCACCGCAACACGCGCAATATGGGTATCCGTCACCGTCTTCTCGTTATCCGTCAACAGATACGTCGGGATCCCACCAATGATCCGGAAACACCGATCCAGAGCCGTGATCACCGACGGCATCTTCTTATCCCACATCGGCAGAATCACCCGGAACCGTGACCACGCCAACCATGCACAAAACAGATGCGTCCTGGCGTCACCGATCCTGGGTCCTTCGCCGTAGTCCCACTGCAGCCACAACCCCGGCTCGGGTATCCACGGCTTGTATCCCCGCCGATGCTCATGAACCCAGTTCTGTTTCAACGCAGCAACCACTCGACGGGTCGTGCGCTCAGACCCTTCATACCCCATTGCTTCAAGTTTGCGATGCACCACATCGGCACGCACCCTGCCCTGAGACGCCTCGATCCACTCGACGATCTTCTCCGAGAACGGATCCGACACCGACCCCCGTACGACCGCCTTAGCCGGATCCAGTCCCGCAGACCTGGCTGCGACATACCGCTTCACCGTGTGATGATCCACACCACACAACGCCGCAGCAGAACGCAGCGACTTCGTCAAATCATATGCTTCCAACACTTCCATAATCTTCTCCTCGACCAACATCGGTGCGGTTCCTCTCCAACTCGTCGACCGTTACCAGCCAACAATCACAGTCGAAGAAGAACACCAACACCAGAACCGTTCCAGAAACCCCCAACACCGTGGGGAAAACTCATGACCGTACGCGGGGAATTCTCACGGCCGTTCGCGGGGAGAACCCATGACCGCCTATGGGGAGTTTCTCATGGCCGCCGTCACCGAGGTGTCCTTGAGAGCGTCAGCGTGGTTCACTTGCTGACCCCACACTGCAAGGAGATGCTGCAACTCGCGTGGTGCCAACGTCACCCCAGCATTAACCAGGATTTTCTCTGAGCGTAAGAACTCGTCCGGGTACCGGTCACGGGCCACCGCCAGCTGACGCACCGCACCCGACGTCAGCTCCCCACTGAGCGCCCTGATACGAGCCGATGTCATTTTGGCCAACGAGCGGGCGGTTTTCACCAAACCTGACGCCTCACGACCAGACATGACCAAGAACCTGGTCAACCACCCCGTCGTTGACAACCGGTACCCCATGCGGGGAATGTCACGGCGTTCT
>JADFQA010000074.1 GCA_022562055.1 Acidobacteriota bacterium
CGCTGCGATCGCCACGCTACGAGCCTGTTCACGAACCTGGGAGCGGAACATCAACCCCGCCACGGCCACGATGATGACCACCACTACTGCGGACCCGTATCGTAGGTAGAACGCCGCCGCAGAAAGCACGGAGGCGACCCAGAGGGGGAAGGTACGGTCGTGTCCTTCGCTGACACGCCACACAACCACGAGTACGCCGATCAACAGTCCAGATGTCGCCATGTCGTTGAGGAACTCCGGCGCACGGCGTAGATAGGGTTGGCCTGCCGCAAATGCAACAATCGTGATAATCGACGCAGCCTTTCGTCGAGTCGCGACACCTAGGCGAAACATTGCGACGAGCGCCAGCAGCGAGGCGACCGCACCGCCAAGACGGAGTGCGAGCACTGAGTTGCTGAGTTTGAGGATCGAAGCAGCGATCACCGCCATTCCGACGGGCCGGTGGATACCGAAACCGCTGGCCGGCGTTGCTTCGATCCAAGCGCGCGCTTTGAGTGCGTACACAGACTCATCGTGGCCGAGAGGAATGTTGGACACGAGCATTGCGGTGCCGATGAAGACGATGCTGAGGCCGGCGATTCCCGCGGCGACGAGAGTGCCCCTCGTGGGGGTCCAGGCGGGAGTTTCCGGCGTTCGGCTGAACATTTCAACGAATCGAGCGATGGGACGAAACGGCTGTTCAGAACGAAACAGCCCCACCGACAGTGCTCCGAGCAGGACCACTGTTACATAGGTAAACGCCGTGGGTGAGCCGCCGTTGGCCAGGACGACCACCAATTGAGCCGCGATACCGATCGCGACGCCGACTCCGACGACACGTTCGACAACCAATCGGTCACGCAATGTGTGGAGAGCCCAGATCATCCCTGCGAAGCCCCAGATCGCGTAGAACGCGACTCGTGGTTGACCATTGGCGACGGTTCGGGCGAAACGGATGCTGCCGAGAAGGGTGAAGGTGATCGAGGCACCTAGTATCAGGTTCCCCGCGACAAGGGTGCGGCGTTCTCGAGTGTCGGGCATCCGTCAATTGTACCCAACTGGGTCTGCGAGCCGATGAATACTCGATCGATTGCCGAGCGGTGGTGTCCGCCGAGTTGTTTAGCCGAGCGCTCGGTGGAGGAATGCTGCCATCTGTTCGCGTGTCACGTTGCTTGTCGGGCAGAACTTGTCGTTCGTCGGTGGGTTGCAACCCAGGGTTATGCCCGCGGTTGCCAGTTTCTCGATGTCTGCTTCGAATATCGAGCCGTCGTCGTCCACAAAATCGACGGTTCCAGCGTCGGTGAGTCCCAGCGCACGCACCAGGAACGCTGCCATCTGTTCTCGGGTGACAGGATCGTCGGGACAGAACTTGTCGTTCGTTGGTGGGTTGCAACCCAGGGTTATGCCCGCGGCGGCGAGTTTGTTGATGTCTGCTTCGAATATCGAGCCGTCGTCGTCTACGAAGTTCGTCGTCCCCTCATCGGTGAGATTCAACGCCCTTGTGAGAAAAGCCGCCATCTGGCCTCGTGTCACGTTGTCTGTTGGGCAGAACTTGTCGTTCGTCGGCGGATTGCAACCCGCCGTGATGCCTTCCGCCAGCAGCCAATCGATATCGTCAACGAACTCCGATCCCGAAGTGTCGACGAAGCTTTGCGTCGGGGAGTTCGGGTCGCCGATGGCGATCGTGAATCCTTCGCCGCTGCGGCCGGTGATTTGGATCTGGAGGCCTTCGATCGTGAAACTCTCACCTACTTGATACACGTGGTCGAGTTTGTTCGGGTTCGCTGGTTGCATGATCTGCTCCCGCCACAGGCTCGGGCACGGTTCAAGTCCGCCCCATCCGATACAGGTGTTGTGGTCGATCCAGTACACCTCGACACCCTCCATGTTTGCCGAGATTGGGTCGTATGCGCTTGTCGTGCGAGCGCCGAGCACGAAGAGGTCCCATTGTTTGGCCGCGTTGATTACGATCATTTGCGTTCCGGCCGAAGTGCCTGGCTGGAGGGTTACTTCTGCGTAGTCGCCGTTGGACACAAAGACGTCTGAGGGATCGATCCACCCCGACAGGTACCGGTTGTACGACAGCGTCGACAGCGCGTCGTTGGTGCCGGCGTTTGCGCTCATCACATCGATAGGGTTGTCATACTGGCTCGCCCCGCTGTTTGAGTGCGGCCAGTGGAACGTGTGCCCCATTTCGTGGACGATAATTTGTGGGTAGTTGGCAAAGGCGTAGTCGCCGACGACTGCGTAGCGTCCGCTTCCTGGTTCGTTTTCCGTCGGGAGGACGGTCGAGGGAACCCAGGGGCACTCGTCGCCTGAGAAACAGACACTTCCGGGAGAGGCGAAACCTCCGCCGGTCGTGGTGTCGATGATGAAGACACCCTCGGTTGTGGGTGCTGCTGTGGCTGCTGCGGCGCTACGACAGTTTGGGTCGCTGCCTGTCGGGGACAGGGATGAACCAGCCGTGAAGGAGAGCGTGAGTTTGCCCTGTGACCACGATGTGAAGTAGTCGGCGGTGCTTCCGTTCAGCATGTTGATCGCCTGTGTCATCCCGACAGATGTGGCTCCGCAAAGGTATACCTGCCAGTTGTCGGTGTCGAGCGAGTAGCGCCGCACAAACGGCGCCTTGGCTACGATGCCGAACGGGTCAGTGAGGTACGCGGTTGGGGTCTGCGTGCCGCTTTGGATGCTGTCTACCCAACCTTCGGGACGGGGGAGGACAGTGACGGTGTAGTCGGATCCGACCAGTTCCAGAGGATCGGACGACCCGGCCGAGTCAGTGTGACCGGTCAGCGAGACTACTGATTCTGCGCCGTTGAGGTCGCCGACCGTGGGTGTCGTCTCGGCTGCTCCAGCAGGAAGCGCAATGGTGATCGAAGCTGCGATGGCAGCAGCCAGCGTCGTTCGCACGAGTCGAACGATGTTGGTCTGGGTTTGCACGTCCTTGTCCTTCCAGATCAATTGTGTCGACCGAAAGCCCTCAAACCCCTGCTGCAAGCCCAGTCGACCAATTCAATGTACTCGCCGCCACTTCATATGTCGGCCTTTTCCAGGTGATGTAAAGAGCAAAGCACACAACAATCATCAAACACGCGCGGTGTTGTAAACTTTCGTGGTCATGAGCCTCACCCGTCCCCAGCCCGCGCGCACGTTCGACGCGGCAAAAACCTACGCAAGCCAACTCTGGGGTCGTCGGGAGTTTGCGTGGTATCTAGCAATGGGCAACCTCAAGGCTCGTAACGCTTCGACTGTCCTTGGCCTTTTCTGGTGGGTACTCAATCCGCTGCTGCTGGGTCTGGTGTATGTCCTTGTGTTTGGGGTTATTCTCAAGAGAGACACGTCGAGCGCGCCAGATGCTATTCCCTTTGTCGCTTGGCTACTGTCCGGGATCTTTCCGTTCTACTTTACCCAGACAGCTTTGACCGGGGGCGTCAACTCGATCGTGTCGAATAGTAAATTGCTTGCCAATGTGAACTTCCCTCGACTTGTCATGCCGATTTCGTCCCTTATTGAGGCCTTCGTTGG
>JADFQA010000075.1 GCA_022562055.1 Acidobacteriota bacterium
ATACGTGGCGCTGGCAAGGCGTGCCGTTCTATCTCACAACAGGCAAGCGTCTTGATGAACATGTCAGCACGATTGTTGTTACGTACAAGCCTGCGCCAGTGTGTCTCTTCCACGGCCGTAGAGACGACTGCCCAATCGGCAGAAACACAGTCACGCTAAGGATTCAACCCGACGAGGGGTTCGACATAGGTTTTTCCGTCAAAGATCCCGATTCTCCGCTGCGGGTCGTCACACAGCCTCTCTCATTCGACTATTCCGATGCGTTCAGCGACATTCCAGACGCGTACCGAACACTTGTCGAGGACATCCTCGACGGCGATCAGACATTGTTCGTCCGCGGGGATGAAGTGGAGGAGAGCTGGAGAATATACGAAGACGTTCTCGACGCGTCCTCAAGGCCGCACCCATACTCTGCAGGGAGTCGGGGACCCCGACCAGCATGAGTCATGAGCGTGTGGTCCAATGTGCCTGGTGTGGCGCACGGTTCAGCCGTGCCGCTTCGCCGGGACGGCCATCGATATACTGTCGACGCAGCCACAGACAACGAGCTTTCGAAGCCTCAAAGCGGGGCCAAGATCGGGGCCTGAGCGGGGGAGCGGTACTCATCGACGGGGTGGATTGGGCTTCACTCGGCGACGCCCTTTACCGGTTGGATGCCGTGCTCGAAGACACGGAAATAGACATGCAAGACGGAGTCGATCTCGCGTCGATCATCAAGCGCCTCACGCGCGTTGCAGCCGAGGCTGTGAAGAGCCTCCCAAGTCCACAAGCGACCAGCGACACCTAGATCACGCCAAAGTGTGCAGCCAACATTATGCTCGCAGCGATGACTATAAGGGGACGGATCAACTTTGTCCCTCGCGTGAGTATTGTGCGCGCACCAAGGTATGAGCCGACCGCCTGCCCGGCAATCATGATCAGCCCGACGCGCCACACGACGCTGCCACCGGCCACGAAGACAACGAGCGCGGCAAGGTTAGAGGCGAAGTTGAGCGGCTTCGCGTGCGTTGTGGCGCTCACGATATCGCGCCCTCGCAACACCACTCCCGCGGTCGCGAACAGCGACCCGGTCCCCGGGCCTATCGCACCGTCGTAGAACCCGATCACCGGTACCACGGTGGTGTCGAATCTAGCTTCCCTGAGGCGCGGAGCGACCTCGTGCACGCCGGCGTTGCCGATGAACAAGAAGTACATTGCAATGCCGCCAAGAGCAACAGGAATGACCGCGTTGAGGACAGAGACGTCGATGCGCTGCACTACCAATGCGCCCACAGCGGCACCAGTGAGGGAGAACACCGCTGGTCTACGGATCTCAGAAACTGAGATGGCGCCCTTGCGCGCCAGTGTGACGGTTGACGTTGCCACCCCGAACACTGCTTGGGCCTTGTTTGTTGCGAGAGCGTTGATCGGCGGCAGTCCGACAGCGAGAAGTGCCGGAAGTGTTATTAGCCCACCGCCGCCCGCCAAGGCGTCCAGGAAGCCAGCCGCAAACGCCGCGCCTACGAGCAGTGTGATCGTAGGCGGGTCAAGGGTTAGGCTCATGTTGCTTTCCAGTGATGAGCCGGTAACTTTACACCGACACCTGGTGAGGGAGTGTGTCGAATCGGACAAGCAAGGAGTCGGGCATGACAAAACCGAACCATTCGAGGCGAGATCGCACTACGGCAAACATTCTGGTCGGCATCCAAGTGGTTCTCATCGTGTTGATTGTGGGCCTCCCCGCCAGGCAAGACTGGCGGGTTTCGACGACAATGACGACTGCGACAACCGCACTCACGTTGGCTGCGTTGGCTCTCGGTCTTTGGGCGGCGTTTTATTTGGGCCGGGGGTTGACTCCGTCGCCCCTACCGAACGGGGGTACCGAGCTGGTCACAGCGGGACCGTACCGATTCGTTCGACACCCGATGTACTCAGCCGTGATCGTGTGGTCTTTTGGGTCGGTGCTGGCATCGGGGAGTGTCGCCAAGGCTGCTGCGGCTGGCGCGTTGCTCACGTTGTTCCTATTTAAGAGCCGGTGGGAGGAGCAACGTCTGGCAGCGTCATTCGACGGGTACGCGGCCTACGTAGAACGTTCCGGTCGGTTTGTGCCGTTTGCTGGCTGATTAGTCAGTCGTTCGGGAAGCTATTTCGAGAGCAGATACCGAATTTGTCCGCCTGACCCGGGTTGGAACTGCTGAGTTTGCTGAGGGAGCGCTTCGAACGGGATGATAAGTGCCGTCATCGCTTCGATTCTGGCGCCATTGTCACCCAGAAGCTCGACTTCGGTGGCTTCATCTGGGTCCCATATCAGATCACAGACGTTAGGGTTGCTAGGGTTGCAATCCCAAAAAGTAGTCTGGATGTACACGGGAAGGAATTCCTTGATTGTCAGTATCGTAGAGGCGCCGCTACCTAGCGTGTCATCGTGGAAGAGAGGTACCCATGCGAATCGCGCAGATTTACCAAGCTCAGAGGTGAAAATGACGCCGTCCCCGGGCATGTAGCTTTCTAAGCACGTCACCATCTCGTCGTGGGTCGGCACGGGGAACCCACAGATTGCTGTGTCAGTGTTATTCAGGAATGTCCACAGAGGCGTGTTATCGAGGAAATTGCCACGCACTTTGATGTGCTTGGTGCCTAGTTCTAAACGTCCAGGGACGGCGAAGACACCAGCGGTGGCGCCAGTTGCAAGACCCTCGTGGAGTACATGGTTTGGCGTTCCGGTTTTTGTTTTAACCTGATAAGGGTTCGCGGTGAAATTACCGTCCTTACACCTTGTCACATCGTCCCACAGATCCGCAGGGAAGTCTATTGTCGTCCCCAGAGGGTGATCGACACCTTGTGCAATGTTGCGTGTCAACCTGTTTACAGTGTTTCCTGTGCACTGCTCGGTTGTGCCGAAGGGCTCATATCCGAACTGGGTGAAATCGAGAAAGGAAAAGTTGCCTTCAACAGGGCCATCGCAGGGTTCGATGCTCACCGGACTCGTCGGTTCCTTTAAGCAAAGCTCGGCTGGCCCCGTCGCGCCGCCGGGTATCCCGAACGGTAGAATCCCACCAGAGGCCCCGAGGTTGAGTTTGACCTCCGCCGCTGCGGACGTGTCCAGCTGACTTACCCCGAATATGCCTCCGAACGCTGTTGCCCACGGGATGATCGGGGTTTGTACTCTCACCTCGCCGAGGTTTTGCGTAAACGAGATGCAGTCGCTGTTAAGAGTCTCAACGAAACGAGCGGGCTTGTTCGGGTCGGCGCAGTTCGCCCACTCGGTAGTCCACTCGGGCAAGGTCATGTCAGGTGAGACGGTCGCAAACGTTATCCGAAGAATTTCGGTCTCGGCGTCAACCATTGCAACGGCCTTGGTTCGATTGGCGG
>JADFQA010000076.1 GCA_022562055.1 Acidobacteriota bacterium
ATCCGGGTTGTGCACCCTCCATTCGTCCGCCATCTCGTCCGCCTCTCATACCAAGCACCGTGCGTCGTAAACCTAACAGACGGACCTCTCGATTTCGGCACCGTATTCGTCGCCGCGCAATGCGTAGGTTGACGACGCTCGTTGAAATTCCCCAGATCTGCTCGTTGAAATTCCTCACCTCCTGACCGAGATATCCGTCATTGGGTGGGGTCCTCTCCATGCTGGCTGTCAGCTATGACCGGCCAGCGAGGAGAGGAGCCCTTCCCTGATGTTGACACAGGAGGAAGACGTGGAGATTCATGCATTGAAGAAGAGGGGTTGGACGATCTCTGAGATCGCCCGCCACACGGGCCGTGACCGTAAGACGATCCGGACGTATCTGTCTGGCGACCACCAGCTGGGTGTGCGGGCGGCTATCGAGGATGATCCGTTCGACCAGATCGAGCCGTACGTTCGTCAGCGGTTGTCTGACGATCACGGTGTGTGGGGAACGACGTTGTTCGACGAAGTGGCAGCGCTGGGGTATGGGCGTTCGTATCCGACGTTCACCCGGCATCTCCGCGAGCGGGATCTTCGTCCGCATTGTGAAGCGTGTAGCGGGGTGAAGGGCCGCGCCACGGTCATCATCGACCATCCGTCTGGGGAGGAGATCCAGTGGGACTGGGACGAACTCGGTGTCTGTCCGTGGGATCCAACAACGGATGTGTCGATGCTGGTTGGGTCGTTGTCGCATTCGTCCAAGACGAGGGCGTGGCTCTCCTACTCGGAGGATCAGCCGCACCTGGTTGAGGGCATCGACCAGATCCTGCGCCGGCTCGGTGGCACTCCAAGGGTGTGGCGGACAGATCGGATGGCGACCGTGATCAACCCGGCCACGGGGAAGATCCAGGCGTCGTTCGCTCCGGTCGCGAAGCATTACGGGGTGACAGTGGTGCCGTGCCCGCCTCGGAGGGGGAACCGCAAAGGTGTTGTCGAGAAACAGATCCACTTCCTGACGCAACGCTGGTGGCGCACCGTTGACGTCCCCAACCTGGCCGACGCGCAAGCAAGCTTGGATCGGTTCTGTGCCACGACCGGAGACGCCCGGCCCCGAGGCGAAGTCTCTGTAGGCGAACTTGGGGACAGTGAACCGTTGCTCGGGCTCCCCCCAGTGGCGTATCCCGCTGAGGGGACGCTGACCCGAATCGTGGCGGCGAACGCGTTGGTGTCTGTTGACGGGAACCGATACTCGGTGCCGCCAGCCCTTGTCGGTACCGAGGTGAAAGTCAAGCGCCGTCTGGGTTCTGACGAGTTGATCATCATCTCGCCTGCAGGCACACTGGTTGCGACCCACCGGATTGCACCCCGTGGCGTCGGTCGGATTGTCAGGTTGCCGCAACACACCGCAGCGTTGGAGAATGTGGTGTTGGCGGCGTTTACGACCGTTCGGCCGTGCCCGAAGAAACCGAACCGTCCACCCACAGCCGCGGCGTTAGCGATCGCTAACGAGATCACCGGCGGTGACAACGGGGCCGGTCCGGTCATCGACCTTGGCACCTATCAACGATTCATCGACCGAAACAAAGGCGGTGCGTCATGAGCAAAGACTCGTTGTATCAACAACTTCGTGCCCACCTGGCGTATCTGAAACTGTCAGCAGCAGCCGAGGCGCTCCCCGCCCGACTCGACGCTGCCCGTGACACCAACATCGGTCACACCGAGTTCCTCGAGCAGCTCCTCGCGATCGAAGTTCAAGCGACCGAGCAGCGGAGGTGGGACACACGGATGCGGCTCGCGAACTTCCCAGCGCCGTGGACGATCAACGATTTCGACTTCACCGCCCAGCCATCAATCGACGAAGCGTTGATCCGTGAACTCGCAACGGCCCGTTTCCTCGACGACGCAACCAACGTCCTGTTCATCGGGCCACCCGGAGTCGGGAAAACGATGCTCGCCATAGCCCTCGGTCACGCAGCCGTCGACCAAGGACACCGGGTGTACTACACAACCGCAGCCGACCTCGCAGCACGGTGCCGCAAAGCCGCATTGGAAGGCAGATGGGCCGCAACGATACGGTTCTTCTCGGGACCGGGCGTCCTCATAATCGACGAGCTGGGGTTCCTCCCCATGCCAGCCGAAGACGCCGCAGCCCTGTTCCAAGTCATCACCAGGAGGTACCTGAAAGGCTCCGTGATCTTGACCACGAACAGGGGAGTCGCCTCGTGGGGAGACATCTTCTCAGACACCACCATCGCAGCCGCCATGTTGGACCGGCTGCTGCACAAGAGCGTCGTTTTCAACATCGACGGCGACTCCTACCGCCTCAGAGCCCACCAAGCCGCCAACCAGAAATTCCGCCCAAAAGGAGGAAACAGCTAACCTTCAAACCCGACCCAAGGTGAGGAATTTCGATGAGCAACCTTGGGGAATTTCAGTGAGCGCCATCAGAGCAGCCCAGGACCAAGCCGCATGTGACGGGGCCCCGGTAGTGAGTCCAGCTGTTATGGGTGTGTTGGCTGGTGGTCGTGTTCGCATTGGTCAGCATACTCGGCGGGGGTGAGTCCTCCGAGGCTGCTGTGTGGCCGCCAGGTGTTGTACTCCTTTCTCCAATCCTCGATCAGGATGCGTGCTTCGGTGAGGGATCCGAACTCGGTGATGTTCAGCAGTTCATCTCGTACCCGACCGTTGAATGATTCGACCCACGGGTTCTGCCACGGCGATCCTGGTTCGATGTAGATCGTTTGAAGGCCTCGCAGGCGGCACCAGTCCCTCAGGACCCAGGCGATCAACTCGGGTCCGTTGTCCATCCGAATGAACCCGGGTGCACCACGCTGGGCGACGAGACGGTTAAGGCAGTCAACAACATCGTCACTAGTGATAGACCGCTCAACGTCCATTGCGAGGGCCTCACGGGTGTGTTCATCCACAATGTTCAACAGCTTCAAGCGACGTAGATCAGCGGTTTCGTCGAACACGAAATCGAGTGCCCACACATGGTTCCGATGCTCAGCAGTCAGGAGTGTGCCGTCAAGGCCGCCGGGTCGACGCTTCTTCTGCTTCTTCGGTAGTGGCCGACGTAGACCCTCCTCACGCCACAGACGGCGGAGCTTCTTGTGGTTCACGCAGTAGCCCTCACGACGCACCACCGTGTGAGCCTTGCGCCACCCCATACGAGGATGGTTCCGTGCAAAGCGGCGCAGCCTTCTACGCAGCTTCGCATCGGCTTGCGGTTCCCGCCGTGATGGCCGTCGCTGTGTGGAACGGTGCTGACCCACCACCCGACACGCCCGACGCTCAGAAACCCCGAACCGTTCCACCAGCACCGTAACGGCACGACGACGA
>JADFQA010000077.1 GCA_022562055.1 Acidobacteriota bacterium
TTGCGGTCCGGTCAGGCAGGGGTCGATCTCACCGCGAACGGCGCTGATGTATCCGCCCCACCCAGAGAGATCGACCTGTACCAATCACCGGAACCAAACGACGTGCCCTTGTAGGTCGGCGACTTAGCCTGAATCCACCGTTTCGGGTGTGGGTGGTGTGGTGGCGGGTGGTTGTGTCTGTGTTTGAGACCGGTGGGGGTGTGTCGGGGCGTCGAGACGGGCAGGCTCGGTTCGACGTGTCGCTTTTGGGTGTTCAGCATCGTGTTGTGGCATAGCTCTGCTCCCGTCGAAGCGGTCGGTCGTGTCCGGGAGCGCCCGGGGTGGTTAGCAGAGCCGGGGGAGGGCACCGAGTGCGGTGGCGGCGGTGAGGAAGTCTTGTTTCCAGGGCCAGTTGGTGGGGAGGTGAAGGATTCTGCGTCGTGACCGTGTGGTGATACGGCCTGGGAGGGTGATGAGGCGTCTGCGGATCGTTTTGGTGACGACGGGTCCGTCGGTGCCCAAGCCGAGGGTTGTGACCCAGCGGATCAGGTTGTGGGCCAGGGCTGTAAGCACTGCCCACGCGGCGTTCGCGGGGAACTGCCCTGAGGGGCAGTGGTTTCCTGCGGAGCCTTCTTTCCAGTCCCGAATCGCGAGCTCAACAACGGCGTGGCGGCGATGGTCGGCGTCGAGGAAGACGGTGGTGCCTGTACGGTTGGTGATGAAGACGTGATATCGCCAGTCGGGGAAGAGTTGGGCTTGGTCGCCGGTGAGGCGGGTACGGCGCACAATGAGGCGTTCCTTGTTGTAGAGCGCTTCGCCTATGTGGGCTTCACCGTCTTGGGTGTAACCGATCGGCATCCATCCCTCGTCGCCGATTCCTTCAATGGCTCTTGCCACTGCCGGGTTCTTGGGCACTGTGATCGAGAACTTGACGTTCTTAGCTTTGAGGGTCGCAATGGTTTTCCATGAGAAGAACCCCGAGTCGGCCCGTAACGTCAACGGGCCGGACGCCCCGGCTCGTCGTATTCTGGCAACGAGTTCCTCAATGAAGCGTTGCGCGCCTCGACCTGACCCTGCCGAGCCTTTCCTTTGCCGAATATGGAGAATCTCACCGGTATCTGCCCTGGTAGCTATCAGCGGGTGGTAGCCGAGTACTTTGGTGTAACCGTACGCAGCGCCCTGTTTCTGGGTGCCGTGTACTTCACAGATCGTTGAATCGAGATCGATGGTCATCGCCTCGTTCCCTGGGCCGGCACCAGCCGTCCACGCCCTTTGAAGGATCGTCCCAAAGAGACGGTCGAGTTGACGGACATGGCCGAAGGTGAACGAGCGTAGGAACGTACCAATGGTTGAGGGTGCCATCACCCGATGCCCCAACACTTGGCCGGTGGATCCGCATCGCAGCACATCAACATCGTCAATACAGTCACCCCCGACAACCATTGAGTGGAGCAGTGTCAGGATCTTGCGGCCCGGCCGCGACGCACCCGGCCGGTCACCCAGATCAACGTATTCGTTGGCTGCGTCCTCAATACCGAGCGCTGTCGAGCACATCGCGACGAGGGCCAGACCGGCGTTCGCCACAGCATGGTCATCGTCGAAAATGACTTCGAAACGCGCCGGATTGTGCAAAGATGACTGCATCAGAAAGGTGCCTCCTTTGTGAAGGAATCGGTGTCGTTGTTGAACCCGATTATCCCTTACACGGAGGCACCTTTCGTGCCTTTCAACCCGACATCCCGAAGACCCCACACCCAAGAAACGGTGGATTCAGGCTAAGAGCCTGCGCAGCGTGGAGCCCTTCGGCGGTGAGTTCGCCTACGACATTGATGGGCGGCTCGTCGGCAACTGGTTCCAGAGTGGTACGAACGGGTACGCCGGGGTGGACCGTGACCGGTACTGGGCTGGACACCTTACCGTTGCCTACGATCTGTTTGATCCGTCCCACATTGTTGTGTCGATAGGAACGTTCGACGGCGTCTCCGTCCAATACGGCGTACGGGGCAACGCTCCAGATCCTCGAGAAGTTTCGACGGACTCGGGAGTAGTCGTGTATGAATTGGTCGACTACGACTACTACATAGATGGTGAGCGCTGGGATCGAGTGAGCCTGGTAAAAGGCATCGAGGCTCGAAACGGCGTCGGACCCGTCGCTGGGGTCGTGCTGTTCCAACTGGTCGATGACAGGACGTTGATGGTCGAGACTTTTCCAGGCAAAACAGCGTCTCAAGTCGATGGGTTCACTGGGGCTGCATTGGTTTACGAGCGCTAACTTCACCACCCAAGGAGTGCGGTAGTGTCGCAGCCGTGGTCCGTTCCGCGACGCTGTCTCAAGCTGGAGATCCCCTGATCTGGATCAAATCCGCATGAACTGCCTCGACGACCTCGACCGAGTTTCGAGGTTCTTTCCGGCGACGGGAAGGGAGAATCGGGCGTACACAGGGTCCGCTGCCAGAGTTCGACCTCATGGAAAGCGCCGATTGCGAGTTCCGACCCCTGAAGACGTTGCGGGGTCGCCCGTGGGCGCACCGTCACTGAGATGAATATTGGCCCCGGCATACTCGACGCTTTCCCTGTCATTCAAGTAGCAGGTATTCAACGCCGAAAAGGGGCAGGAGTGACACCTGTCCCTTTCCGATCGATTCGCACAGGGGCGAATTCTCTACTCGTCCACCGATAGGATGATTAACAGTGATCCATCGACGCGGTGAGCATCGAGCACTCCTGCGAGTGCCGTCTTGACAACAGCTGGTGCGGTGTACTTCATTCTTACCCCCCCTCAACAATTCGACAAATCATTCCTACTCTTCGCAGTTTAAACCACGGACTGTGGTCGTGGATGTTCGTATTTGGTGGCTACAAACGAACTAGACCCGGCCGCAAAGCCGGGTCTAGTTCGTTCCCTTATTACAAGGGGTTGCCTAACTGCAGTCCACACTGCACACGAATAGCAAATCTCCGGTGAGAGAACTGCAGGCCATTGCTGGCTTGGCGTAGATCATCGCACCTCCTTCCAACCACGAACCCCGAGCACGGAATTCTCGGCAGCTCCGAGTGAGCTGTCCGACAACAGTACACCGGTTGCATCTGATCCGCTAGGACGTTGCCGCCCGCAGACGGGTTGGCGGAGTTTCCTGGCGACGATCGACCGAAGCGTCCGTTAGTTCTGACGCTTCGGTCGATCGGATCGCGATGCTACGACGGTATGA
>JADFQA010000078.1 GCA_022562055.1 Acidobacteriota bacterium
CTCACGCCGTATTTACCCTGGGTGTCGAGGTCCGCCTTGTGAGCGTTCGCTACATCTGTGACGGAAACTCCGCCTTCCATGTAGTGAACATCCATGAACAGTGGCATTCGTTTCTCCCTTCATTGCTCAAGGTCACTGGAACGAACGTACAGGGAACGCCCCATGCGTTCATGAGTGATCTCTACCGAATTTTGGCTTGCTAGCACCCAGACTTGGCTGGTCAGCACCCAGACTTGGATGGCGCGTACCCAGATATTGGGACCGTCCACGAAAGCACTGCGACGGTATCGGGGGAGTTCGAAGAAGGGCGGATCCTTCGGCCAATCTTCGGGAGCACCGGCCCACCCCCGGCAATATGTTCCACTCCCGGTGACATCGGTTTCGCGGGTTCGGTATTGGTTCGGACGCTCCAGAGGGCTGGTGTCTCCGTGAGTCCTGTTCGTTGGTATCGGTCTGCGGCCGATGCTGGGTGGGTTGGAAGAACGATTCCTCGCTCCGTGTCGGGGAACCGTGTGCGCGCAAGGGTGTCTCCGAGATATGTGTTTCGGAGGCTGGCCGATCAGATCATTGGTTCGTGAGGGATCCTCGCCAACGAACCCTGGAGATGGTCGCTAGCTCTCGCGAGGTCGTGCCACCGGGTTCAGGACTAGATCAGCGCGTCGACGAGAGCTGCGATGTCGTTCTCGTCGTTGTACGGTGCAAGAGATACCCGCAGGCGACCTCCGCGAGTGCTGCATACGATTCCGATGTCTCGCAGCCGTTCGCCCACTTCAGCGACGTTGTCACGTTGATGTCCCAGCGAGATGATGTGCGGCGAGGCTGCAACGTCATCAAGATCGCGGAAAGGGCGCCAGCCATGCCGTTCGACCGCGCTGACAAGGAGGTTTCCGAGTCGTGTCGCGTGAAGCTCGAGTTCCGCCATTCCTATTGAGAGCAACTGCTCAATGGCCGTGGTGAGGCCAATCACCGACATATAGGACATTGTCGACTGTGTGTACCGGCGGGCGTCGTCGGCGAGCAGCAATCGTGTAGCGTCGAACTTGAATGGATCCAGGGCGCCCATCCACCCGGGCAACGGTGGGGTCTTGTCGAGTATTGCGGGTGCAAGAACTCCGATCGCCACGCCGCCGTGACCACCAAGCCACTTGTATCCACTGGAAACCACAATATCGGCGCTCCAGGCCGTAACATCAGTTTCCATCGCGCCTACGCCTTGAGTCGCGTCGATGACGAGTGTGACGTCGGCTTCCGCAGTTGCCGCCCGCAACAGCGGGACGTCGATCACGCTTCCTGTGGCGTACTGGACCGAACCGACGGCGACCAATGATGTGTGCTTGTCTATCCGGGCGATGAGATCAGCCGTTAGATCGGTTTTCGGATCGTCGTCGACGAAATGGAGTTGGCACTCGCCGAGTGCAGCGAGGCGTAACCAGGGTCGAGTTATCGCGGGAAAGTCGCTGGTGACGAGCAATATCTCGGTGCCAGAAGGCGGTGGGAACAAGAAGGGAATCTGGCCGAGCAATTCGCTGGCGCTGGACAGGATCGCCACCCGGCTGACCTCAGTTTGTAGCAGTCGTGCAGCACGTTCGCGGAGCGCATCGAGGAAAGCCACTTCATCTTCATCGGTCATGTAGAGGTTGCCGTGGCGCCCGACACTGTCGAGCAACCGATGCATAGCATCGACGGCGGGGGTGCCGATTAGCCCCAGGGAAGCCTGATTGAGGTAGACGCTTTCGGTCAGTGTTGGATAGTCAGACCGTTCGAACAGTGAAGAGGACATGCAACACTCCAAGCGTTGGTGGTCACCCGGGACCACCGGGCGGGACACCGATCAGGGACGATAACATCTTCAGCACGGGGAGGAGTCCTTCGGTAGTGCGATGAGGAACGTTGCTCTGAGGTGGTGAATGTCGGCAGTGGGCACACCTCTGCGAGCCGGCAACATTCTGAACCGATGTCCCTTCTCTGGGTGCCCAGCGACCGTTCCAAAAGCGTTAGCCCGTATGCAGCAGATTCTGCAAGCGCTTCCCGCCGACTTGGACTTTGTGGTTTTGGAGCAGCAACGTGACGATTGTTCGAACTGGAGGTCAGGTGGGGCTCTCACTGAGACGGAGGCCATTGAACCGGTTACGCAAGGGCGAGCTTGCCGCCGCAGAGGCAACATTCGCGGATATGGAAACGGTGCATGATCAGCTGACGTCGCTTGACTACCCGGACGGCATGACGTGGGGGTTGCGACGCACGACTGCGTTGCGAGGGCCTTGATGGAGCGCAGTCGCGCCGACCTGGCGTCCACGATTGTTCAGGACCGTTTGCGGGTTCAGCTTGAGCAGCGTGTGGTGGAGGATCCGTCGACTTAGGGCAATTCCCACCAATCCTGCATGGTGTGTCCGGGCGCTACACTGCTGAAACCCATCGGGGGTGTAGCTCAGTTCGGCAGAGCACTACGTTCGCAACGTAGGGGCCAGGGGTTCAAATCCCCTCACCTCCACGAAGAGAGAGGCGAAGAAACCTCAGCAATAGCTGGGGTTTCGGTGTGTCAGGCTCTATCCGCCGAACAGACGCCATACCCGGTTTGAGTGGCGTTCTTGGTTGAGCATCGATTCTGTGCTCCGCGTCGGCGATTTCGGCGTCTGATTACGGATCAGGAGGTTGGGGGTTCAAGTCCCTCCGGGCGTACGGGCTGTACAGGCGACTGGACGGCTGTCAAAACCCTATGGGTACTGGACAGCCGTCCAGTCGCCTCTTGTGTTTCGCCCGTGGGTGCTGACGATTCGTCCCCCGACCGTACCGATACCTGTGACCCCAAATTGACCCCAAATTGACCCCACGGAATCCCTTTCCAGCCTGATCTCAGTATCGCGAGGGTGATTTCGCACCCGCTTCCCTTTCGTGACGAAGACCGCGCGCTCGGCTGCCTCTGACGTCGACGTGGCCGATCCGTGTTGTTGGTCTCTTGCGGAGGTCTTGAGAATCCGAACTATTCGAATCCAGTCGCGTGGCATGTTTCTTTTGGAACGAGGCAACCCCGTGTCGACTTGAAGGTGCGGACCTTTCTCGTTCCCCAACAGCGTGAACGACACGATCCTTCGCATGGGTGGGAGGCTCAGCATGATGCAGGCTTCGGGCGACTACTTCTTTTG
>JADFQA010000079.1 GCA_022562055.1 Acidobacteriota bacterium
ACGGCGGCGAGAACCGGGTCAAAGCAGCCCGGTTCCCCCAGACTAAGACCCTCGACGATTTCGATTTCACCCACCAGAGGTCCGTGTCGAGGCAGCAGATCGCGCATCTCCACCAACTCGACTTCCTCCGTGAAGCCCACAACGTGATCTTCCTCGGACCCCCAGGCACCGGCAAGACGCACCTGTCAATCGCATTGGGGGTCCAGGTGGGAATGTCCACTTGATTTGGCCCCACCGCGCTCGCTTGATTTGGCCCCACCTGTGGGGTGTGTGGTGACTGAGGGTAGTCATTTTGTGGTTCCGGTTCTGGTGGTGCGGAGCCGGTAGGAGTCGGTGCCGGTTTCGATGATGTGGGCTTTGAAGGTGAGCCGGTCGATGATTGCTGAGCACAGGCGCGGGTCGGTGAATGTGTTGGCCCATTCTGAGAACGGTGCGTTGGTGGCTACGACGATTGAGGCGCGTTCTTCTCGTTCGGTGATGACTTGGAACAGCAGTTCGGCTCCTCTGGGGTCGAGGTGGAGGTAGCCGAGTTCGTCGATGAGGAGGAGGTTGAGGCGTCCGTAGCGTGCAATGAGGCGTGAGAGGGTGTGTTCGTCTTGGGCTTCGACGAGTTCGTTCACGAGGCCGGCTGCGGTTGTGTAGCGCACGGAGAGCCCTTTGTGGCACGCGGCGACACCGGTACCGATGAGGAGGTGGGTTTTGCCTGTGCCTGAGTCGCCGAGGAACACGACGGGAACCCCTTTGGTGATGAAGTCACCTTGGGTGAGGGTTGCAATGGTGGCACCGTTGATGGGGGTGATGGAGGTATCGAAGTCGGCGAGATGTTTGAGTCGTGGGAAGTGGGCTTCTCGGATGCGTCGGATACGGCGCCGTTCGGCACGGTCATCGACTTCGGATGCGAGCAGCTCTGCAAGGTAGGCGCGGTGGGTGAGCTGGTCACGGGCGGCGGCGTCGGCTATGTCGCCGGCTTGGGTGCGTACGGTTGGTAACGCCAGGGTGGTGGCTGCTGCGATGATCGCAGCGTCGGCGGCTTGTTCAGTCAACACGGTCATGTGGGTTCTCCTGTGAGTAGCTGGTCATAGATGGCGACGTCGGGTGTGGGTCGGTCGTAGCGTGCCAGTGTCCCGATGGGGATTGCATCGGCTGGTTGTCTCTGGTCGGTGTGGCGGCGGGCTTCAACAATGACCACCATTGGGTCGACGATGCCTGTGTGGTTCGCTGCTTGTAGTGCAGTGACGATCGAATCGTGCGGGAGGCAACGATGTTGGAGCAGCACCTCGATCAACGCCCGGGTGCCGGCCTGGTCACCGTGGCGGCGCCGTGCCGTGTCCCAGAATCGTTGATGCGCCTCGGTGAACGTCCCCGAAGTCCGGGCTTGGATCAGGGCGGTTGCCCCAGGCAACGCCCCGGGTTTACGGGTCAGGATCTCGAGATAATGGTCCAACGTCAACGTTTCGGTGCCTTTGTGCAGTGACCGTGCGTGACGTGCCACAATGTTGGATCCGTCGAGGATCTCGAGATGCGACGCCCCGAGACGGACCCGTATCTTGGTTCCGGCGAGGCGGACCGGCACTGAGTAGTGGGCCTGACGCACACAGACCCTCGATTTGTGATCCACCCGGCATTCGAGGACGACCGCGACATCGAACGGTTCCCGGTTCAACGTCTGGAGCAGCGGCTGTTCCAACGCGAAATGGTCGCCGACTGTGACCCGGCGGCCGTCGATCAAAGGACGCCCCGAAATGACGCGAGCATCGTCTGTGATATCGGCTGTGGCGACCAGGGCGTTGAGGTCCTTGAGTGACGCCACTTTCGGGACGGGGACGAGATGGCGTCTGCGGAACCGGCCGATCTCACCCTCCACACCGCCCTTTTCATGGGCACCGTCGATACCGGGGAGACAGAAAAACGAGTCGAATCCGTAATGAGACCTCAACGCTATGAACTTGGTGTTCTCCCACCGGTCACGACCCAGAAGGATCTTGGTCACAGCCGCTTTCAGATTGTCGTAACGGATCATTGAAGGAACACCACCCAAGTACGCGAACGCCAGGTTGTGGCCCTCATAGAACGACTCGCCGCACTGGTTCCCGAACACACAATGGAACGCTTTCCCCGACGCTGAGAGACGCATCACGAACAGCCACAGACGGGTCCATTCCCCATCGAGCCACGCATAGAACTCACCGAAATCGACCTCAGCCTCCTCCCCGAGCCGGTGGGTTTGTGGGACAGCCACCGTTGGTGTCTTCACCAACTCGGCCTTCACCCGGGCAACGTATCGGCGCACCGTCGACTCACCGACCTGGGCACCATGCTCAGACACCAGGCGTTCCCACACACGGCGCGCCGTGTGACGCTGCTTCGTGGGCACATCCAGATCGGCGACGAGCCAAACCCGGATCGTGTCTTTGAACGGACCCAGCACAGGTGCGTCACGTGGCGGTGTCTGACGTGGCGGCGGCACCGCATCCTCAATTGCCTGACGCACCGTACGGCGATGCACACCATGGGCATTAGCCAACCCGCGGATCGACGAACCCTGCCCGTGCTCACGACGAATCTCCTCAAACAACTTCACCCGCAACATCTCCCTCTCCTACCTCGATCAGCTTCTCCACAGAAGCTACCGAGAGTAGGAATCAGTCCACCAAGTGGGGCCAAATCAAACGAGCGAAAAGACCCAAAAAGGGGCCAAATCAGATAAGCACACCCAACGCGACATGGCGAAGCTTCGCAACAAGTACTGCTCACGTCTCCACGCCCTCCTCCTCGCTGTAGAGGATGGCGGTATCGGGGAAAGGATCAGTGCTGCCAC
>JADFQA010000080.1 GCA_022562055.1 Acidobacteriota bacterium
TTGCGGTCCGGTCGAGCAGTGGTCGATCTCACCGCGAACGGCGCTGATGTATCCGCCCCACCCAGAGAGATCGACCTGTACCAATCACCGGAACCAAACGACGTGCCCTTGTAGGTCGGCGACTTAGAGCGCGCGCAATTAGGTGAAATCCACCAGTCGTTGTTGGTTCCCGGGGATGATCCCGGGTGTAACACACAACAACGATCTGGTGGAGGTACTTATCCTGCTCGCTTTGAGTCCGAAAGTGGTGGATGTCATCTGGGCGGCGGTCGCCCCGCTCATCCCGAAACGGCCCGTAGCGGATCATCCGTTGGGGTGTCACCGGCCCAGGCTCTCTGACCGTCTGTGTTTCGAGGCGATCCTGTTCCGGCTCGTGACGGGGTGTTCCTGGGATGTCGCGGGCCGACTGGGGAAGGGCTCTGAGACAACGCTGCGGAATCGCCGCGACGAGTGGGTCACAGCTGGTGTCTTCGACCGGCTTGTCGAAGAAGCACTTGCTGGGTATGACAAGATCATCGGCCTCGACCTGACGGAGGTTTCGATCGACGGGTCCCAGCATAAGGCACCGTTTGGTGGGGAAGGAACCGGCCGGAACCCCACCGACCGGGGGAAACAAGGCTGGAAATGGTCCATCTGCACCGACCGGGACGGCATCCCAATCGGATGGGCGATTGCGGGGGCGAACCGCCACGACATGGTCCTACTCGGACCCACCCTCGACGCCGTTGCAAACCGTGGACTCGCTATGGACATCGAGACGCTGCACCTCGACCGAGGCTACGACAACCAGCTGGCACGGGTCACCGTCGCCGACGCTGGCATCGACGACCTGATCTGTGCACGTAAACGCAAACGAGGTACCGCGGCGAAACCGAAACCCGTGCCTCTCGGGATGCGGTGGCCCGTTGAGCGCACCAACTCGTGGCTCTCGAACTACGGGCAGCTCCGCAGAAACACCGACCGGCGCATCATCCACCGCCTCGCAGCCATGGCCCTCGCCATCGCCCTCATCCTCACCATCAAACTCGTCAAATGGGCGGACAAGTGGAACCAATGACCCGCCTATTTGCGCGCGCTCTTATTGGGACATTTGCCAGCTTCACACCTGCAGTATCCCTTACCAGGAGGGCATTTCCGTGGACATCACACCCTCAACCACCCAACCCACGTGAAGAATCGGGGCTAGTTACCTGACCGCCGATCCCGCACTTTCGTAAGCCGCAGTAAAGCTCGGTCACCCGGGAGAATCGGAACGACCGCAGGAGCCGAATTCCATCAGCTGTTAGATCCGCTCGCATCGCTGAACGACAAAGGCGCTCCGGACAGCTGCGACCGGTCAAGCGAGGGAAACCTCCAGTCAGCGGCCGCGCCATCAAAATGAAGCGGCAAGGAGATTTGCGATGGTGCCTCGACTCGGTCGATCAGCGCTGACCGATCGGTCACTTTGACTTTCCCAAGGCATCGAATTTATAGGCCTCCACGACCTCATCAGCGACACCGAGCATTTTGATTCTGCCGTTTTCTATCCATGCGGCACGGTCGCAGAACGAAGCGACGTTGGGTAGGGCGTGCGACACGAAGACAATCGTCCCGGCGCGTGTGAGAAGTTCCTTCATCGAGGCCAGGGACTTCTCGCGGAAGGCCTCGTCGCCCACGGCGAGAACCTCATCAAGCAAGATAATGTTTGGGTCGAGCGCCATGCCGACCGAGAAAGCCAGACGGGAAAACATCCCTGAGGAGTACGTCTTTACGGGTCGGTCGATTGCATGCTCGAGCTCGGCATACTCAACAATGCTGTCGAACCGCTCGTCGATCTCACGTTTGCGCAGCCCGGCGGCCAAACCGCCTAGGTAGATATTGCGACGCCCCGAGAGCTGGAGATTGAAACCCACCCCGAGCGACAACAGCGTCGAAGTCTTGCCATATGTTCTGATTGTTCCTTCATCGGGCTTCAGCGTCTTCGCAAGGACCCTGAGCAACGTTGACTTGCCGGCACCGTTGCGGCCGATCACACCAAACGCCTCACCCTTCTTGACAGTGAGGTCAAGGTTGTCGACAGCGACAATTTCGTCGATCTTGCGGTGGTTACGAGATCCAATGGCGCGGCGGAGGGTCGGCTTCCTATCGACAAACGGTCGAAATCGAACGGTGATGCCCTCAGCGACTATCGCGTCGACGCTCATAGGTACCTCGTCATCTTTGCCTCGTACCGGACGAATGACAACAACCCCACAAACAACAATCCGAACGACCAAGCGGCCGCTTGATACCAATAACGAATCTCAATCGGAGTGCCGATGAGCGCTCCCCGGTAGATCATCAAGATCGGAAATAGCGGGTTCGCCGCGAATATCGCAGCCTGCGTTCCATCAAGCTTCGCAATGAACTCAGCCGTAAGGATAATCGGGGAGATATAGAGCCAGAGTCTTGTGATATAGGGAACCAGATTGTTGAGGTCACGAAAGGGGACGGCGAGACGAGCAACAATCGCAGATAAACCGAGGTTGAACACGGTGTGGAGCAAGATGATGGGGATCAGTATCCACACGGACCGCCCGGGCCAAATACCCGATGCGAAGCCAACGATCACCATGAAGGCACCAATCGAAACTAAAAATCCAACGAAGGCCTCAATAAGGGACGAAATCGGCATGACAAGTCGAGGGAAATTCACATTGGCAAGCAATTTACTGTTCGACACGATCGAGTTGACACCTCCGGTCAAGGCTGTCTGGGTGAAGTAGA
>JADFQA010000081.1 GCA_022562055.1 Acidobacteriota bacterium
CTGACGAACTCGACATGGGTGCTGTCCGAGCTACCGTGCTCCTTGTAGTCATACCCTTGGCGGTCCGCAATGTATGACGTCAGCTCTTGAGGAATAGAGAGGCCGTCGGCACCGTAACGATTGACGAGGTCGGCAACGTGATTGCCGACCATGCCGCCAAACCAGCGGACCTGGTCTCGTTGATGTTCGATGTTGTCGCCAACGTAAGCCGGGGCCGCAACACACATGTAAAGATCATCCGGGTTGCGACCGGCCGCAGCGGCGGCATCTCGCACTGCCTGGATCATGTATTTGATGAGATACGGGTCGGCGAGTTGCAGAATGAATCCGTCAGCTTTCTCCCCGGTCAGTGCGAGTGTTTTCGGTCCGTACGCCGCCACCAGCATCGGAACACGGGTTTTCTTGGCCCAGGGTATCTGGACGGTCACGCCGTTGTACTCAACCTCCTCGCCCTGAGCAAGCGCCCTCACGACATCGATTGCCTCACCAAGTTCGGCGAGCCGGCAGGGTTTCTTCCCGATTACACGCAGAGCCGAATCGCCGCGACCCATACCGACAATGGTTCGCTCGCCAAACATTTCGTTGAGCGTTGCAAAGAGACTCGCGGTAACGGTCAAATCGCGAGTTCCAGGGTTTGTGACCATCGGACCCACGGTCATGTTCTTGGTCTTGGCGAGCATCTGGGAGTAGATGACGAACGGCTCTTGCCAGAGCACGTGGCTATCGAATGTCCACGCATGGTTGAACCCGTGGGCCTCAGCCTGCACCGTGAGGTCGATTACGGCCTGCGACGGCGGATCGGTTTGGAAAACAACCCCAAAATCCATTGTGTTCTCCTCAGTAGTTAGGTAGATGTCGTGCGGCGAACGATTTGCATGCCACTAGTGGAGACGGGCAGCGTTTCCACGCCGTAGGAATTGTCCGTCGCCCTTGGCACCAACATACTCGCCGTCAACCACGATGGTCGTGCCACGCAGCAAAACTTGCTCGACCTTGCCTTTGACCGAGAGTCCTTCGTACGCCGAGTAGTCAACGTTCATGTGGTGTTGCGCTGCGGACTTTGTCCACTCGGCCTCGGGATCGAATATCACAATGTCGGCATCCGATCCCACCGCAATGGTGCCCTTTTCAGGGTACATTCCAAAAAGTTTCGCCGGGGTTGTGCAGCACAGTTCGATCCAGCGGTTGAGGTCGAGCCGACCGTCGACAACCGCGCCGTGGTACATGAGCTGGAAACGATCCTCAACACCCGGAAGTCCGTTCGGGATCGCGGTGAAGTCTGCCTCGCCGAGCCTCTTCTGCATGCCAAGTGACGGATGGTCATCCATACAGAACGGGCAATGGTCCGTAGAGACGATTTGGAGATCGTTGGTCGCCAGGCCGGTCCAGAGTGCGTCCTGATGCCCATCTGCGCGGGGGCGAATCGGTGTTGAGCACACATATTTGGCGCCCTCGAAGCCGGGTTTGGAAAGATGCTCTTCAAGACTCAACCACAAGTACTGCGGACATGTCTCAGCAAATACAGGGAGCCCGCGGTCGCGTGCGGCTGCCACCTCCGCCAAAGCCTCCTTTGCCGACAGGTGCACAATGTACAGAGACGCCCCGGCAAGTTCGGCGAGCGCGATAGCTCGGTGGGTGGCCTCTGCCTCAGTGATCGCAGGGCGAGTGATGCCGTGGTACTTCGGGTCTGTCTCGCCTCGCTCTATCGCCTGCTCGCGCAGGACGTCGATAGCGAGACCGTTCTCAGCGTGCATCATGATCATGGCACCGGTCTCGGCAGCTTTCTGCATTGCACGAAGGATCTGCCCGTCATCAGAGTAGAGGACACCCGGGTACGCCATAAACAGTTTGAAGCTCGATACGCCGCGTTCGATGATTATGTCCATCTCGGCAAGAGACTCAGTGGTGATATCACCCGCAATCATGTGAAATCCGTAGTCGATGGCGCAGTTACCGTCAGCCTTCGCCATCCAGTTCTCGAAACTCTCAACCATCGACTCACCCTTGACCTGGACTGCAAAGTCCACGATGGTCGTCGTGCCGCCCCACGCCGCAGCACGCGTCCCGGTCTCGAAGTTGTCGGATGCAACGGTCCCGCCGAACGGGAGCTCCATATGCGTGTGAACATCGATTGACCCCGGGGTCACAAGTTTGCCGGTCGCGTCGATAACA
>JADFQA010000082.1 GCA_022562055.1 Acidobacteriota bacterium
TTCGGCCAAGTGGGACGTCTGGCGTTGCGAACGGCATCTTTTCAGCGAGCGGTCTCAAACGCCGGTCATAGGTCTCATACAGTGGTTGCCGCTCTGCGCGGTTTTCGTCGATGTGTTCAAGTTGGGCGAGCAGAAACGCGGCCTGTAGTTCGCTCGGACAAAAACTAGATCCCGACTCAATCCAAGTGTACTTATCGACGACCCCGCGCAGCATCTTGGTTCTGTTCGTTCCACGCTCCCACATGTCCTCAGCGCGGTCGAACAACGAACCGTCGTTGAGAAACAGCGCACCACACAACCCAGCATGCAGATTTTTCGTTTCGTGAAACGAGATCGTGCCCATCGGGGCTATCGTCCCGAGCCACTCCTCGCCAATCTTGGCGTCGAGACCCTGCGCGGCATCTTCGACGATCGTGATGTCCGTACCCTCTGTGAGGCGCTCCAGGCCTTCCATATCTGCACCGATTCCGCCATAGTGCACCGGCACAATCGCGCGTGTCCGAGGAGTCAGGCGGCTTTCGACATCATCGACATCGATGTTCATGGTCGCAGGGTCGATCTCACAGAAAACGATGTTCGCACCGGTGCGGAGAAATGCGGATGCTGTTGTTGCGAACGTGTACGACGGGACAATCACTTCGTCACCAGGGCCGACTCCCGAGACGAGCGCCGCTAGTTCGAGCGCACCGGTGCAGCTGTGGGTGAGCAGAACGCTTGGTACACCGTACCGATTCTCAAGCAAACGTTGACATGCCTTTGTGTATGGACCGTTCCCTGCAAACACTCGTGTGTCAATGACGTCCTTGATTCACTCGAGTTCTGCTCCGGTCACGTGCGGTTCGTTGAACCTGATGACCCTTCGCTCAGTCATCGGTTGTTTCCCTGATAACCCACCGCGGCGGCCTGCGAACCTCTGACATCACAACCTCGATGTACCGGCCGAGTAGGCCCACCGACATCAGGGTCGCACCGCCGAAAAAGACGATCGGAAGAAATGTCGATGCCCACCCCGGCGGAGTGTCGGGACCGAGGAAGACGCGGACGAGGTAAACAGCACCGATGATCGCCGACACGAACGCCGTCACCAGGCCGAACCAGGCCACGAAGCGCAAAGGCAAGGTCGACGACTGTATGAAATTGTCGACAGTTAGCTTCACCGATTTCCTGAAGTTGAAGTTTGACTCGCCGATCTCGCGCGCTGAATGGGCGACGGGCACGTTGTGAATCGATTCCGCGACCTCGAACGGAAGCGACAGCATCACCGGATTTCGCGTGCCGTGCTCAAGCAGCGCGTCGACTACCCCTCGCCTCATTGCGCGAAAGCTGGTGTGGCGCAGACCCGACCCCTCGGGGACCGCCATGTCCTGCAACCAAGCGAATATACGGCTACCTATGGCCCGGAACCATCCATCCCGCCCGCGATCCCACGACCCGATGACGACATCCCAATCGGGATTATCTTTGAGTGCTCCGATCAATTTAGGCAACTCTTCGGGCGGGTGCTGAAGATCGTCGTCCATCGTGATCACAACATCCCCGTGCGATTGAGCAAGGCCGCACAATGTCGCGGCCATTTGACCGATATTCCTCTGCAATCTGACACCCTGAACAAGGGGGTAGTCCGCTGCAAGTTTTCCTATTCGATCCCAGGTATCGTCTGGCGAACGGTCATCAACCAGTATGATTTCGAGCGTGTTGCCGGTCGACTGGATAGTCTCGATTACGCGGGGTACAAGCAGCTCGAGCGAACCGCCGGCACGGTATGTCGGCACGACCACAGTGATGTCGACTCTAGACACCCCAGGCGCGGTTCTTGTCAAGCTGCTTTCGTGGTGACGGCTGGTTGGCGGTGTGCCCAGGCTGTGTCTTCGTTGTAGATGGTGCCGTGTTGGAGGCATCCGTGGAGTATCCCGACGAGGCGGTTCCCGAGGACGCGTAGCGCCTGGTGGTGGAGATCACCTTTGGCGCGTCGCTCGTCGTAGAACGCTCGGCATCCTTTGCTTCGGGTGATTGCGCAGAAGGCCCATTGGTCGATAGCGTCATAGAGACGCCGGTTACGCA
>JADFQA010000083.1 GCA_022562055.1 Acidobacteriota bacterium
CGGTACTCAAGGTCGGGTAGCAGACTGGTTTGGGTTCCGGGGTGTAACGGTTGACGGCGGATGATCAACCGTGTCCCCTCGGGCCAGCCGGTCAGGTCGACAAGGTCGGTGACTTCACACACCGACGAAGTCAACCCGCTGGTCGTTACGGTTTCGTCGAGTTCGCTTTTGGGTGTGCTTATCTGATTTGGCCCCACTTTGGGTCTTTTCGCTCGTTTGATTTGGCCCCACCTGGTGGACTGATTCCTACTCTTGGTGGCTTCTGTGAAGAAGCTGATCGAGGTGGGAGAGGGAGATGTCGAGAGTGAAACTGTTCGAGGAGATTCGTCGTGAGCGTCGTGAGGGTGCGTCGATCCGCGGGTTGGCTGATGCTCATGGTGTGCATCGCCGCACGGTGCGTCAAGCAATCCAGGATGCGGTACCGCCGCCACGCAAGACACCGCAGCGTGACGCTGGGGTGTTGGGTCCGTGGAAGGACACGATCCGGGGTTGGCTGACAGATGATCTTGAGGTGCCAAAGAAGCAGCGTCACACGGCACGCCGTGTGTGGGAACGTCTGGTATCTGAGCATGGCGCCCAGGTCGGGGAGTCAACGGTGCGCCGATATGTGGCCCGGGTGAAAGCCGAGCTGGTGAAGACACCAACGGTGGCTGTCCCCCAAACCCATGAATTGGGAGCTGAGGCTGAGGTCGATTTCGGTGAGGTCTATGCATTGCTCGATGGGGAGCAGACCCGCCTGTGGATGTTCGTGATGCGTCTCTCAGCGTCAGGGAAAGCGTTCCATCATGTGTTCGGGAACGAGTGCGGTGAGTCGTTCTATGAGGGCCACAACCTGGCGTTCGACTATTTCGGCGGCGTGCCAGAGACAATCCGGTACGACAATCTGAAACCTGCTGTGACCAGAGTGCTGTTGGGACGCGAACGGTGGGAGAACACCAAGTTCATCGCGTTGAGGTCGCATTACGGGTTCGGCTCGTTCTTCTGTCTCCCCGGTGTTGACGGTGCCCATGAAAAGGGTGGTGTCGAGGGCGAGATCGGCCGGTTCCGCAGGCGCCATCTCGTCCCCGTCCCACGGGTTGAATCGCTCGACGAACTCAACAGTCATGTTGCTGGGGCCGATGTCATAGACGACGCTCGCGTGATCTCAGGTCGCCCGCCGGTTGATGGCCGCCGGATCACAGTCGGCGAGCATTTCGCTTTGGAACAGCCGCTGCTCGGGGCGCTGAACCGGGAACGTTTCGATGTGGCGGTCGATCTTGTCTGCCGGGTTGATCACAAAGCCAGGATCTGTGTCCGCCAGGCCCACTACTCGGTGCCAGTCCACCTTGCCGGAACCAAGATTCGGGTCCGTCTCGGGGCGTCCCATCTTGAGATCCTCGACGGATCCAAGATTGTGGCACGCCACGCACGGTCACTCCACAAAGGCGTTGAGACGTTGACGTTGGATCATTATCTCGAGATCCTGGTCCGGAAACCCGGCGCGATGCCCGGTGCAACTGCACTCGTCCAGGCCAGACAGGCAGGCACATTCACTGACGCTCATCAACGATTCTGGGACACGGCGCGGCGCCGTGACACCGACCAGGCTGGCACCCGGGCACTGATCGAGGTGCTTCTGGCGCATCGTCGCCTCCCACACGATTCAATCGTCACTGCACTCAACGCAGCCAACCACGCAGGGATTGTTGACCCGGCCGTGGTCATTGTCGAGGCCCGCCGCCACACCGACCAGAGACAACCAGCCGACGTGATCCCCATTGGAGCCCTGACACGCTACGACCGACCTGTCCCATCCCTTGACGTCTACGACCAGCTACTCACAGGAGAACCAACATGACTGCCCTGACCGAGCAAGCCGCAGACGCAGCCATCGTTGCTGCAGCCGCCACATTGGCGCTCCCGACCGTACGCACCCAAGCCGGTGAGATAGCTGACGCTGCGGCCCGCGACCAGCTCACCCACCGCGCTTACCTCGCCGAGCTGTTATCACTCGAAGTCGACGACCGGGCGGAACGGCGCCGTA